>JAZDKM010000447.1:0-3331 GCA_043803085.1 Planctomycetota bacterium | reverse complement strand
GAACGCCGTGATCTTCAGCGTCGAGTCCGGTTACATGATGGTGCGCCTGATCGAACTGGAATACCCGAAATACATGCGCGTGTTCCCGTCGGAGTTCAAGTGGACCTTCGTGGCGGACCGGGCCGAACTCCAGCGCGTCCTGGCGCGCGTGGCGGTCGTCGCCGAGGACAACCCCGCGGTTCGCCTGAAGCTCGAACCCGGGCACATGGCGCTCACGGCCTGGGACCCCGACAAGGGCGAGGCGCGTTCCGACATGGACGTCGAGTATTCGGGCGAGGCCCTGGACATCGGCCTCGACAACCGCTTCATGCTGGACGCCCTGGCCGCGCTCAGGGGCGAACGCGTCACGATCTCGGGGGTGGACATTCACCGCGCGGTCCGCGTCGAGAGCCCGACCGACGATGGGGTGACGCAGATCATCATGCCGATCCGGTGACGTGGCTGGGCGCGTAGCCCGGGGGGGAGGGCGAAGTGAAAGTCTGCAAGCTGACTCGCAGCGACAGGACAACCCACGGCGGGATGCTATGGGGTCGAGGCGTCCGCAATGAAACATCCGGCGAGGGGGAATTGTGCGGTCCCGGATGGGTGCACTGGTATCACGATCCGCTGCTCGCAGTTCTCCACGTCCCCATCCACGTCTGCTTCGGGCCGAAGGCTCGGCTGTGGGAGGCCGAGGCCGAGGGGATAATCCGAGAGGAGGGCTATATGAAGGGCGGGTCAACCGTCCTGACCACGATCCGGGAAATCCCCCTTCCGGTGGTGACCCTGGCGCAGAGGGTCCGGTACGCGATCCTATGCGGGCAGGTAGAGATCGGGGATGATTGTCCCGTGTGGTCGGCGTGGGCCGATGACTGGCTGGCTGGCAAGAATAGATCGTCGGCGGGGGTGGCGAGGGCGGCGTGGTATGCGGCGTCGGGTTGGGCGGCGATGGCGGCGGCGACGGCGGCGAGGGCGGCGGACTCGGCGGACTCGGCGATGGTGGTGGCGGTGGCGAGGGCGTCGGACCCGCCTGCGGTGGTGGCGAGGGAGGCGAGGGCGGCAGAGTCGGCGGTGGCTGCGGCGGAGATGCGCGGCAAATCGATTGACTTGCTGGCGCTTGCTCGGCGGGCCGTGGCCGACGAACCGGGCGCGTAGCCCGGTGGGGAGGTTGCCATGACCCGGTACAGGATGGTGGCAGTCGTTGTGGACGGCGTGGCCAGGGTGACTGCCAGTTACGCTGACGATGGTGAGTGGGTCCGCATCGAGGAGGTCGAAGTCCTGGCCACGGCAGCCACGGAATACGCCAAGAGGGACGCCGAAATGCTGCGCTGTTTCCGCGTGAGGATCAACGTCGATACCGAGATGGTGTTGGTGGTCTGTTCCGCTGACCTCGAAATGGTCTTAGGTGCAGCCACGCAGTATGCAGAATCAATAACCGGAAAGCGTACAGTACATGTGGGTGGGGGTATGGGCAGCGATCAGTTGCCATCGGATAAAATCGAACAAGCTGTGGCTGAGATCCGGCGTAGGAAGAAGGACATGTAGGGGAGGATGAACATAGGCATAAATGGGCGATGTATATTATGCGGGGAGGTCGTACAGAGCATCGTGGGATGCATGGTCACATCTATGAATGATATGAGGAGACAAGAGGAAGGGTGGCCCTGCAAGCCGCCCTTCCCGTAGCGTGGTTCGGCGGCAAGGCCCGCGTGGCTCCCGAGGTATGGACCGCCCTGGGCGACGTGGGCAACTACATCGAGCCGTTCGCCGGGAGTCTCGGCGTCTTGCTCAACAGGCCCCACGAACCGCGCATCGAGACGGTCGACGACGCCGATGGGTGGATCGTGAACTTCTGGCGGGCCGTGCAACAGGCGCCCGACGACGTGGCCGATCACGCGATCTGGCCCGTGACCGAGATCGATCTCCTGGCCCGTCACCGCTGGCTCTGCGAGCGGGACCGAAAGACCGAGTTCCTACGGCGGATGGAGGCGGACCCGGATTACTTCGACGCCCAGATCGCGGGGTGGTGGGTCTGGGGGATATGCGCGTGGATCGGGAGCGGTTGGTGTGCGGGGTGGTGGGACGGCGAGCACGGAACGGGGCGGGGTATCGAGCGGTTGAAACTCCCCCACCTCGGGAACACGGGGCAGGGCGTCAATCGTCAACTCCCCCACCTCGGGAACACGGGGCAGGTCGTCAATCGTCAACTCCCCCACCTCGGGGACGCGGGGCGGGGCGTCAATCGCCCGATGGACCCGAACGGCACGCGCGAGTACATCCATGCCCTCGCCGCCCGGCTCCGGCGGGTCCGTGTCTGCTGCGGCGACTGGTCGCGGATCGTGACGGACGGGGCGATGGCGTATGGCTCAACAATCGGCGTGTTTCTGGACCCTCCTTACGACCAGGATATCCGGGAGGCCGCGCTCTACAGCGTCGATGAAAAAGGGATATCGAAGCGCGTGGCCGAGTGGGCGTTCGCCCATGGGGACGATCCCCGGCTGCGGATCGTGCTGTGCGGATACGAGGGCGAGCACGAGGTCCCGTCAACCTGGCGCACGATTGCCTATTCAGCGGGGCGGGCCTATGGACGTCACGATTCCGAGACGCCCAATTGCGAGAATCGGCACAAGGAGCGACTGTGGTTGTCTCCAGGTTGCGGCGAGCCGATCGGACAGACGATCGACTTATTCGGGGGGGGGTGGTAGAGTGACCCGCCAAGACCGCGAGCGCATCGACGACTGCCGTGAGTACGCGGACCCGCCGGAGCCGTCCAGCGACAGGCTCGACGCCATGCTTGCGGACAAGGCACGGCGTATCCGGGCGCATGGAAGGTGCCCGGATTGCGGCGAGAAAATCAACACGTGGCCTGGTGGCGACGGGTGCCAGTGCGAGGGAGGATGAAACGATGAATGAGAAGCCGAGGTACTGGTCGTGTAAGGAGGAAGACCAATATCTCTCCCATCACGATCGCGACGAGGCGATCTTGTATTACCTCGACGGGCTCGGCAGGACGAAACCGGCATCGATAACAGTATACGGATATGGATCCATGCTGGAGGCCGAGCGGGAGTTCGACGAGGCCGACGAATGGGAATACGAGGTGATCTGTCACGAGGATGTCGATGTCGCGGCCTGGGTACGAGAGCATCGACCGGATTGGATCAGGGACGGGGTGGCGGTAGAACGGGATGGCTGCCAGTGCGAGAAAATTGATTGACACCGCATCCGACAACCGGGACAATCAGGCGTCGCCGGGTGGGGCCTGATCAGCCCCCGCAAGCCGAGGGCTCCCGTCCGCCCAAAGGCCCGGCTCAACAACTCCCGACGGGAGGAGGTAGAGCGAGTGCCTGAC
>JAZDKM010000446.1:0-31667 GCA_043803085.1 Planctomycetota bacterium | reverse complement strand
TCGGTCATCGGGTTTTCGGCGTGGCCGCGGGGGAAATCCACGCGCTTCTCCACTTTCCGCCCGTCGGTCATGGTCACGGTGAGGTGGTTGGGGATGCCCTTGGGATAGGCGGCGTTGAGTTCCCGTTCCTCGGTGATCGTGGTCTTGTCCAGCAGCGCGAGCACCTGCGGGTCCTTCAGCCGCGCATCATCGAAAGATGCTTGGGTCACGTCGCCGTCGAGCAGCGCGACGGCCGTGCAGTAACCCATGGAGTGGTCGGCCGTCTCGCGCGAGGTCGGGCGCCACTTCTCCGGCTCCGAGCCGATGATGCTCACGGCCGCCTCGAAACTGCCAATATGGATCGACTTGACCTTCTTCACGTCGATCTGCGGCCGAAGCTGGAGCATGGCGTCGATGCCCGACTGCGAGTGGTACTCGGCGGGCCAGAACTTGATGTAAGTCTTGTCGATCATGAAGTCGCCGCGGCCGCCAAGCACGACGTCCTTGACGCCGGGGATGGAGAGCTGCTTCATTAACCCTTTTGGCCCCTCAAGAATCTCGTACGGCCCGGTCATGCCCCGGCGGGCCAGGTCCGCTGCGAAGACCCCGTTCCGCGCGGCGTTGGAGAACGCGCACGCTTTCCAATGCGAAAGCTGACCGGTGCGGGTCTGCCGGGTGGCGATGTTGCACACGCCGGCCAGGCCCAAAGCGTGCTCGAGTTGGTCCTCGTTCAGCCCCCACAGCTTACCCGCGAGCAGCGCCGTGGAGAGCGCCCCGTAGGTCACGTGGTCCCAGCCGTGGGCCCGCAGACTGTCGGCGTCACACAGCCGGCACTGGATTTCATAGCCGATCACCGTGGCGAGGATAGCTTCCTTGCCGCCCTTGCCCGTGGCCTGGGCGACGGCCACCGCGGCGGAAAGGTTGTCCGAGGGGTGGGCCGGCTCCTTGCTCAGATAGGTGTCGTTGAAGTCCAGGTAGCGCACCATGGCCCCGTTGGCGAAGGCGGCCAGGTCCGGGGTGGTGCGGTGCGGCGTGCCCCAGACGGTCCCGCCCCGCGGGGCGGGGACCGCCAGCGTCACCTCCCGGACGATCTTGGCCGGTGGGCTGTGGTATGCGCCCAAAGCCGTCCCGATCGAGTCCAGCACCCGCCGGTTTACCTCGTGGACCGTTTTGTCCGGGAGTTGGTCGTAAGTCAGCCGATGTACCCAAGCCGCCAGTTTTCTGCCGAGGGTTGCCATAAGGTCGTATCATCCTTGAAATCAAACTTGTTTCTGAGTTGGGCGAGACTGTACCAGAGCCACGCCCTTTCGGCCAGCAGGGGTATGAACGAGTCTGGAATAGCGGTATCATGATCGTCGGACGCCGGGCCTGACCCGCTTCGTGTCGTTCGGGGCGGGGGTCTGTTATGCGGCTGGCGCCGCCACCCTCATGTCGGAGAGCCGTCCCGACCCCAAGGAGAGCAGAGTGGGCGAGCAACCAACGAAGGACTTGCCGCTGAGTGGGATTCGTGTCCTGGACCTATCCCGGATTCTCGCGGGCCCGTGGTGCACGATGATGCTGGGGGACCTGGGAGCCGACGTGATCAAGGTCGAGCGGCCCGGCACGGGCGACGACACCCGCACCTGGGGACCGCCCTTCGCCGGCGGCGAGAGCGCCTATTACCTGTGCTGCAACCGCAACAAGAAGTCGATCGTGATCGACCTCCAGAACCCGCGCGGGACGGAAGTGGTCAAGGAGCTGGCGAGGGTCTGCGACGTTCTGGTAGAGAACTTCACGCCCGGGCTGACGAAGCGGTTCGGGCTGGACTACGAGACGTTGTGCGAGCTCAATCCCCGGCTGGTCTATTGCTCGATCACGGCGTACGGGCAGGACGGTCCCTATCGGGATCGACCAGGATACGACATGGTGCTCTCGGCGGTTGGCGGGCTCATGTGGATCACCGGTCCACAAGGAGGGGAACCGTGCAAAGTGGGCGTGGCGATCACCGATGTGGTCACCGGGGTCCACGCCTCGGGGGCGATTACGGCTGCCTTGCTCTGGCGCGAGCGTTCCGGGCGCGGGCAGTACATCGACGCCAGTCTCCTGGATGTTCAGGTCGCATGTCTGGCCAACATCGCCAGCAACTACCTGGTCGCGGGAAAAGAGGCCACGCGCTGGGGCACCGCGCATGAATCGATCATCCCCTATCAGGTCTTCCGCACCAAAGACTATCCCATCGCGGTCGCGGTGGCGAATCAGAAGCTATGGGCCAAGTTCTGCGAGCTGATCGAGAGGAAGCAGTGGATCGACGACCCGCGGTTCCAAAGCAACCCGAAGCGGGTCGAGAACCGGGAAGTGCTCCTGCCCCTGGTTGCCGAGGTCATCGCGCAGAAGACCTGCGACGAGTGGGTGGAGCTTCTCGTCGCGGCCTCGATCCCGTGCGGGCCGGTCAACAATATGCAGCGCCTGTTCGCGGACCCGCAGGTCCTTCACCGGGGCATGCTCGCTGAGGTGCCGCACCCGACGATCGGCACGCTGCGCCTCGCGGGTATCCCGATCAAATACTCCGAGACGCCGGCCTCCATCCGCCGGCCGCCACCGCGGCTGGGTGAATATACGGACGAGGTCTTGACCGACGTCTTGGGGTATGGATCGGAGCAGATCGAGGCATTGCGCCGGCAAGGGGTGATGGGCGGCGCGTGATCCGCGCCCGCCTTCGTCTTCGCCCTCAAGCGCGGAGGAAGCGTCACCTGCCGCAGATCATGCGCACACGTCGGTCAGCGCCTTCAGATTAGCCTCGGCGATCTTGGCCTCCTGAAAGGTCGAAATGGCCCTCGCGAATGCGTCTAACGGGAAGAGCCTGGTGTCCCGCAGCATGGCGGCCACCGCGATGACTGCCGTCGACGGTCTGCTGGTCCGGGCGGCTGCCTGAGCGATGGGACAGCGAATCACCCTGGCTTTGGTCACCGGCAAGTCGAGCGATTGCTCCGCATAGATGGTGCAGGTGTCCGGGAGCCCCTGGATCCGGTCGCGAGTGCTGATCAGTCCGTCCTCGGAGATCACCAGGAGATAGTCGGGCGATTCGATGGCCGTGTAGTCGATGCGCTGCCGGCTGAAGATGAGCTCGGATAGCGAGTGCCCCGTCCTGACTGTGATCGGGTAGTCGTCCTTCTGCGTAGCGTCAAGGCCGCTGAACATGGCGGCTTGGGCCAACAGCGTCGCGGTGGACCGGATCCTCTGTCCGGCGCTGCCCGCGATAACGATGCCGGTCTGCCGCGTCACGGAGTTGTCATAGTGCACCTCGATGGGAGGGCTGCGTTTGATCGCCGATCGGCCGGTCTCGTAGGCCGCCCGGTAGCGCGCGCTGTACTCCGGGCGCGGCCTGTCGGCCAGCACCCCGAGCTTGAGGCCGTAACGGTCCAGCAAGTCATGCAACTCCTTCTTCTTGATTCGGTTCCGCGGCGCGTAGTAGGCCGTGCACAGCTCCCAGACGTCGAGCAGGGCGAATCCCGGCTGCGTCAGCGCCTGCGCTATGACGTCCGCCAGGTCCTTGTCGAACATCGTGCAGCGCGCGACCCAGGCCGCGCCGGCCGCGATTGCGGTTCCGCAGAGGTCCATGGGGCCCTCGACGTTACCCCACGGCGTCGTGGGCGTAATCGCCTCACTGGGCGTGGTCACGGAATGCTGCCCGCCGGTCATCCCGTAGTTGAAGTTGTTGGCCACGATGAGCGTGATACCGATATTGCGCCGCGCGACGTTGAGCACGTGTGTTCCGCCGATGCCGCAGCCCCCGTCGCCCTTGAGGGCAATGACGGTCAGTTCCGGACGGGCCAGCTTCAGCCCGCAGGCGTAGGTGACCGAGCGCCCATGGAGCCCGTGGAAGGCGTTCGTGGTGAAGTGGCGGTCCGCCAAGCCGATGCAGCCGATGTCGGTGACCACGACGACCATTCGCGGGTCGAGTTGCAGCTTCACCAGCGCCTTGTCGAGGGCTTTGGTGACCACATGGTGACCGCACCCGGGACAGAAGGGCAGTGGACCGATCCTATCGGTCATGTACGTGGCGATGGGTGTCGCCGGGGCTCCGGTCGTTCTCACAGCAAGCCTCCCGTGCGCAGGATCTCGGCCGGTGAGATCAGGCTGGTATTCATCTTGTTCACGCCGATCATGGCGACGCCGGCCGGCGCCAGTCGCGCAATCTCCAGCCGATACTGGCCCATGTTCATCTCCGGCACGATGATCCTTCTGATCCCGTCCAAGGCCCCCATGATGGCTTTCTCGGGAACCGGCCAAAGTGTCTGAAGAACCAGCGCAGAGACCTTGATCCCGCGCCCGCGGGCCTCCCGGACGGCCACGGCGGCCGATCTTGAGGTGATGCCATAGCTGACGATCAACACTTCAGCACCGTCCTGGAAGTCCCGCTTCACCAGGGCGATGTCGTCGGCGGCCGCGTCGATCTTGGCCACGTAATGGTCGATCATTTCTTGAATGACCGCGGGCTTGGTAGTCAAATAGGCGGCTTGGTCGTGCGTCGAAGTCGTGTAGCGGGCGATGTGCGCCCCGCCGAAGTCCGAGATCGCCGGCACATCGGCCGGCCGGCCGAAACGGTGCGGCAGATACTCCTCGTCGTCAGCCGCCCGCTTGCGCTCGACCAGCGGCGGAAGCTCGATGGCGTCCAAATCGACCGACTCGCGCGTCACGCCGATCTCTTTGCTGGTGAGCAGGAAGACGGGCGAGCGGTACTGTTCCGCGAGGTTGAAGGCACGATAGGTCAACTCGTACGCCTCGCCGACGGTGGCCGGGCTCAGGGCGATGACCGGGAGCCCACCGGAGGTCACCCAGCGCGTGAACTGAATGTCTCCCTCGGCTCCCTTGGTCGCGGAGCCGGTGGCCGGGCCCTGGCGCTGGACGTTTACGATGACCAATGGCGTTTCGCCGATCTGCGCCAGGCCGATGTTTTCACTGTACAGGCTGATCCCCGGACCGCTGGTGGCGGTCATGGCTTTGCGACCGGCCATGGCGGCCGCAATGCAGAAGCCCATCGAGGCGATCTCATCCTCGGCCTGGATGGCCGCACCGCCCATCTCGGGCACAAGTTCCAACATGTAGTGCAGGATCGACGAGGCCGGGGTGATGGGGTAGCCGGCGAAGAAGTCACAGCGGGCCTTCATGGCCCCGCGGGCGATAGCCTCGTTGCCTTCAAGGAATTCTCGTCCCATCTCAAGTCCCTCGGCCTGCGCTGGTGCCGGGGCAGATCGACTCCCTCTGCTCGACGCCGTTGCGAACCCAAGGAGAATAACACAGATGGTACGCTGGGGCACTCCCCGCCGTGCGGCTACAGGTCGGAGGGAGACTCAGACTGCCGTAGTCAAACAATCGGCAGGGCGACCTCGAAGCGGCCTGCCTTCAGCGGGGCATGGATGCCGCCGGCGAGAACCACCTCCCGCAGGCACAGGCCGTCGATGATCCCACAGACGGAGGCCACGAACGCCGCAGCGACGGCCCCGCCGCCTTCCAGCGCATACTCGCTCAGCAGGTCAAGCACGAGAGGCACCGTCCTCGGCGCCAGCCGGGAGGCCGGGTCATGCCAAGACTTTCATGTTCTCGTAGAGAAACTCCGGGGCCAGGTCAGCACGGTTCTCCCAAACAACGGTCTCCAATTCCGGATCAACTCTGAAGGATTTAAATACCTGTAGATCTCTCAGCGGCTCAAAGACTTCTCCTTCTAGTTCCCCCGAAAGGTCTACTTCACCCTCGGCCCCATCATTGAAGCGGACCCAGATCACGTAATCGCGTAGGTATCTTGCTTCTTTTACATGAAGGATCATGGTTTTACTCCAAGGGTTCGATACGTTTCAGCGACTTCCTTTGCTCCGCCAGTTTCCAGTTCTCCAGCAATTCCTGCTGGTGCAATTCCCGCCATTCCTGGACCAGCGTAATTCCTCTTCTCGACATGCCGCCAGTCACCGTCCCCGTATCGATCTCAACAACCACTTCTTCGTCACCGTACTTGGCATGAAAGTGAGGTGGGGCGCCTGGCGCTGCAAGATCGGCGCTGCCGGCGGGCAGGACGCCCGCGGAACCAACGAGTCGTGTGCCATCGCCACCTCGAAGCCATCCCCAAAGTCCTCCGCCCGTCGGCGAGCGGTTAGGGGAAGATCGGAATCCGCGCGGCTTCCCCCTCACTCTGCCCTCTCCCCACTGGGGAGAGGGGTTCGGGATACGCGCTGGTCAAACAATCGGCAGGGCGACCTCGAAGCGGCCTGCCTTCAGCGGGGCATGGATGCCGCCGGCGAGAACCACCTCCCGCAGGCACAGGCCGCCGATGATCCCGCAGAGGGAGGCCACGAACGCCGCAGCGACGGCCCCGCCGCCTTCGAGCGCATACTCGCTCAGCAGGTCAAGCACGAGAGGTACCGTCACGCCGAGGAGCGCCACGCCCCACCAGAACAGCGGCGCAATCGACCCGACAAGCACGAGCTGAGCCGACGCGCGCGACTCGGGAACGCGATGCGTGCCCTGAAGATAGAAAGCCAGCACGAACATCTCCAGGATGATCAGCAGCGTGTCGAACCGCACCAGTGCGTAAATCGGCTCGGCGAACCGCGTCCCGGCCAGCGAGGCAAGCAGGACCACGGCCATGATCCCGGTGGAAAGCGCGGACACCAGGAAGAGCAACGGCAGCATGGCCGTGCTCCAGAAGGCGATGGGGCGCGCGGCGCCGAGCAGGATGCCGGTGTAGATCATCGTGCCGAACGCGAACACGACCCCGAGAATGCTGACCAGCCAGCGGACCCCCGCCGCCTGGGTCAGCGATGTGGACGGCCACACACCGAACACGATGTGGACCAAGCCCAGGACCATAAAGATCGTGATGATGATCGTGCCCCGTGCGATCCAGGACGTCATGGGGCGCATACCCGCCCGCCAGAAATGCGCCGGCGAGCCCAGGTCAAGCAGCAAGAAGATGCAGCCCGCGGCGACGCAGGGGAACCCCAGGCAGATGCCGATTTGGGATATGGTGGTCCAATCCTCGCCGAGAAAGCCGGCCACGACGCCCGTGACGTGGGCACCGCCGCCAAGCCCGGCCAGGAACAGGTAGGCCGCGATCAGCCAGCGCCATTTGGATTGTGGTCTCAGATTCGGCAACATGCTTCATTACCTCGGCGGCAAGTAGTAGCAGGAAGGATCGGTTCCGAATTCGGGGTTAAGCTGGAACCCGCGCTCACGCCTAATCAGGATCGAAGCTTCGCTCCCGGGGTCTTCAATGTCGCCGAAGTGGCGCGCCTTGGCGGGGCAGGACTCCACGCAGGCTGGCTGCCGCCCCTCCTTCACGCGGTCCATGCAGTAGTCACATTTCGTGGCGACGCCGTAACCATATTTCCTTTCCCACTCCCGCTTGGCGTAGGACTCGTACGGGTCCAAATCGCCATCGGCGTCGGGGAAGTACGTCGTCCACCCGTCCACCGTCTGGCGCATGCTGTAGGGGCAGGCCATGATGCAATACTTGCAGCCCATGCACAGGTCTTTGTCGACGTGGACGATGCCGTTCTCGTCCTGGGTGGTGGCGCCGGTCGGACAGACCTTCAGGCAGGCCGGGTCCTTGCACTGCTGGCAAATCAACGGGATCATTTGCCGCAGCGCTTGGGGATACGTGCCGGTTTCTGCCGGCACGCACCGGGCCCAGTCAATCCCGCGCGGGGTGTGGTTCGCCGCCTTGCACGCGACCTGGCAAGAATAGCACCCGTAGCACCTCTTTAGATCGATGACGAATCCGTAGCGTGGCATTGCTGGAACCTCTCAACATTGCGGATTGGAGATTGGGGATTGGAGATTGGGGATTGGGGATTGGGGATTGGGGATTGAACCCCAACACCACTCTCCGGGCATCCATCTCCAATCGTCAATCTCCAATCGTCAATCCCCAATCGTCAATCCTCAATCGTCAATCGTCACGCCCTGTAAATCTTCACTTTCGCGCACGCGTCCGATCCCTGCGTGAGCGAGTCGGTGTGCCTGATGTCCGGGTTGATCAGGTCATCGAAGAACTGGCCTTTGCCCCGCGCGATCGGGGTCCCGCGGGCCCAGTGACCGTGACAACCGGCGATGCCCAACTGCTCCGGGTGCATGCCCTCCACCAGCTTCACCGGCCCCTTGATCCGCTTGCCGTACGGGTTCTCCACCCACACGATGTCATGGTCCCTCAGGCCCTTCCTCCGCCCCGTCTGCGCGTTGATCTGGATGAGATAGACGAACGGGTCGTTGACCGACACCTCGTCGAGCCACGCATTGTTCTGGGTCGATGACTGCGTGTGGAACGAAGGCCGCCAACTGAACGCCCACAGGTCGAATTCCGGATTCTTCTCCTCGTGCGACGGGCATGGGAACCATTCGGCCAGGGGCGTGTAGAAGCGGTAATCGATCAGATCCTCCCGCCCGTACGAGGCCAGGACCTTTCTCAGCTTCTCCCCCGCCTCGAGGAAGTACTCGAAGTAGACCGGCACGCGAACCGGTACGAACCAGCGCCAGTACATCTCCTCGACCTTGGTCGGCCACTTCTCCAGACCGGTCTTCTTCAGTGCCTCCAGGCCCTTCTCCGGTCCCAGCCGGTCTTTCAGCACGCGGTCAACAATGTCCGTCCAACGGTAATCGGCCTTGGGATCGAGCTGGTACTCCGGAGCCATGTCCCCACCGTAGCGGACGGGGACGATCTTGTTGATCGCCTCGTAATACTTGTCCGCGATGCCCAACCGCTTCGCCAGATTCAGCATTACCTCGTTGAAGTCCCGCCGCTCGAACAGCGGCTCAACCACCGGCTGCCGGATCTGCCACACCCAATGATCCATCCCCGTCGGGTGACAGAACGTCGACGGGAACGTGACGCAGGGCGTATAGCGCTCCAGGAAGCAGGCGTCCGGCAGGACGATGTCGGCCACCGCCTCGGTAAACTCGTTTTGGTAGATGTTGAACGAGAGGACGAACTTGAACTTCTTCAGAAAGTTATCCGTGACCTCCCGCGCGTTCGCCATGGTCATCACGGAATTCGAGCCGAAGTTGATCATGATCTCCGGCTCGTAATCGATCTTGAAGTCCTTCAGGTACTTCTCCCACTCGGGCGTGCAAATGGTGAACGCGTTGTAGACCGAGCACGGGAACATGTCCTGGAGGTCCAGGCGTTGGGGCGGCCCGGGCTCCCGCAGCGGATAGGGCTTGTGATCGTAGACCCAGCCCTTGACCACCATCAGACCGTCCGGGCACGGATATGGGACGGTGTTCGGCTTGCCGGTATCGGGATGCCCGTGGGAGACCGGCGGTCCGTGCCCCATGGCCCCACCCGGCACGTCCGACGCGCCCACTACCTGGTTCAGCAAGTCGATCTCCAGGCAGTTCCAGCCCGAGTTGACGTGCCCCTGGCTGCCGCGGAAGAAGATGGCCGCTGCCGGTCGCAGCGGAAGCTCCTTGCCGTCGATCCTGATCGTGCTGCCGATCCGGGCATGCTCGACAAACTCGTGGGCGACGCGCCGTAGCGTTGCCTGGGGCACACTCGTGATCCGCGATACCTTGTCCAACGGGTAGTTCTTCTTCACATGCTCCCGCAGCAACTGGAACGACGGGTGGCAGGTCGCGCCGCCGACGTTGTAGTCCCCTTCGAGGGCGTAGTCCTGGATCGACTCGTCGTCGAACGCCTTCGCCGCGCCGGCCACCGCATCCCAGACCAGCGGCTTGTTCGTCGCCGGGTCGCGCTGATAGTGCGCGTCCGGCCGGATCAGGTACGGCGCATTCGTCTTCAGCTTGAGATAGTGGGCATCCCACACCCCGATCTCGTTCAGAATGACGTTCAGCATCCCCAGGGCCGCCGCGCCGTCCGTTCCCACCCGGATCGGCACCCACTCATGAGCCTTGGAGGCCTGGGTAGAGAGGAACGGGTCGAAGACGACCGCCTTCATCCCCCGGGCCCGGGCATCCGCGACCCACTGGGCGCTCTGTAGGGCGGCGTGCCCCGCGCCGTGCCCCTTCGAACAGCCGAAATAAATGGTGTAATTGTTGTGGTTCCAGTCCGGGATGATCGACCAGGCCGCATGCATGATGCCGTTCATGAAGTGCGCGCCGTTGCCGCACCACAGCCCGCCGCCGGAGACCCAGTAGTTCTTGAAGCCCCAGGCCCGCATGAAGGCAATGACCGCGAAGCGGATTTCGCTGGTTTGCACCGTCGTCGCCTGGAAGTACGTGCCGCGCGGATCCTTCATGCTCTTGAACCTGGCGACGATCGTGTCGAGCGCCTCTTCCCAGGAGATCCGCTGCCACTGGGGGTCTACGCCCACGCCTTTCTCGGGATTGGTGCGCTTGACCGGGTAGTTGACGCGATGCCGGTCGTAGAGGGTCATGAGTTGGGCGGTGCCCTTGGCGCAGATTCGGCCGCTGCCGGCAGGCGTTTCCGGGTTCCCCTCGAGGTCGACCAGTACGCCGTCGACGACGTGGGCGCGGATCCCGCACTGTGCATAACACCCCCCGCAGGAGGTGTGTACCCATTTGTCGCCTTTTCCAGTGGTAGGCTGTGCGATCATGTCCTTACCTCCTGCACCTGAAAACGTCAGACTACCAGACAAAGCCGGGCGGGGGAAGTTCGTTTTCCTCAGCGGCCTGGACGCGGGCCACCCAGAGATCGTGGCCGGCCTTGGCCTCCGCGAGCGTGGCGAACCGTTCCCATTCCCCATCCAACCACCCCCCCTTGACCCGGGTCTCGAACAGTAATGGGGGGTCGCTCTGCGACAAGGTCATGTTCATGGCCAGGAAAACGGTCGAGACGGTGCCGTATTTTACCGTGGTACAGGCTATGTGACGATCCTGCTCCGACCTGTTTTCATACCACTGGGCCCACTTCGCATAATCCGACTCTTCGATGACCACGCCCTCGCGGAGAATGTAGTACCGACCCATCTCACACCGCCTTCCTCGCCCTGAATACGCGACCGCTTTCATCCCTCCGTTTTGGCTCGCTGAGTGAACCCCGCCCGGCTTCCAGTTTCGGCGTTTCGACTTTTCCTATCTGCTCCAATCCAGAGACAGCGCGCGCTGGGGATCTGAAACGTGGAAGATCCCCAGGGCCTTGGTCGTATCCGAGGATGCGCTGGCGTAGATGTAATTGATGTTAATCCCCGCCAGCGACATGGTGCGGGCAATCCCCGCAAAACCACCCGGAGTATTTGGCATCTCGAAGGCCAGGCAGCGGGTGGTCTGGTAGGCCACGCCCCCGGCCGACAGCGTCGCCTTGGCCAGTTGGGGGTCATCCACGACCAGCCGCACACCGCCCGTGTCGGTGTGGTCGAGGACCGAGATCGCCCGGATGCTGATCCGGTGGTCGGACAAATGCCCGCATAGGTCCGCCAGAACCCCCGGTCGGTTATCGAGGAATACGGTAATCTGCTCCACTTCCTCGCATTTGGATTTCATGAAACACCTCCAACTGCGGCGGGATTAGTCCCCGGAGGGGACGTCGGAATCCAGCCAAGGGCGAGCGCAGCGAGCCCTGGGGCACCGGAGTCAAGGAAAGCGATCCCCCAACAGGGGCAACGGAAGTCCGGGGTTATCATGGCACTCCGTCGCCCCCTTCGGGGGCTTAGGAGGTTGACGGCGACGGTTATCCAGGGCTCGCTGCGCTCGCCCTGGGCTTTATTCCGCAATAGGGTGAAGCTGTGCGCCATGTTCTTACGCCCCTGCAGGGCTATGGAGTAATCCTGCCGCGTACCCACGGCATTTCGACAGGCTCTTGCGCCGTGGGCTACCCTCTTATGCCCTTCCGGGGCTCGCGGATCCCGCCCAAACGGTCATGCACCCTTGACCTATCCCCCTTTCTAGTAGAGGTCATCCAATTCCTCGTCTCCGCCGCCCGGCAGTTCACCGTAGCGCTGGAGGTGCTGCTGAATCAGCTCGCTTTCGCGCTTAGTGTACATCCGATCCTCTTCCCACAGGAAGAAGCGCGCGGGCGCGCTGGAGGCTACTTTCTCCAGAAGATCTGCACGGAGGTTCATCGTCCCCTTGATCAGGGTGGGCTTCTTGTGGGCATCCGCAAGGACGAAAACTCCCTCCCCGGCCGGGGTCCGCTCCACATTCGAAGGGCTGAACTCCAGCCACTTTTCCGGCGGAAGTGCCGGCCGCACGATGCTCAGCCGGAGGTCGCATTGCAGGCAGCGGCGAGCCTCGGCCGTCGCCGCTTCGCAGGAATAGGTTTCCTCGACCCAGGACAACGGGTCAGGACTCTTTTTCTGCGGAGGAGGGTTGATACCAGGAGACATCGGACCGCCGCAGGAAAAGATTCCCGACTCCCTTGCTATCCGAGGGCGCGGGGCGAAGCCTTCTTCGCGCCCGATCCAAGCCGGAGGAGTCGTTCGATCGGCCAGCTCGACCACGATCCGGCCGTCGCCGCCAAGGTACCGGTCGATCTTCTCGGCAGCCTCACGCCCCGAAGCCACCGCGTGAACGATAGACCCCGGCTCGCCCGCAATGTCGCCGGCAAGAAAGATGCCTCCTCCCTCGGCTGGGATACCTTCGGGCGGAGCTTGCCCGATGGCTAGAATCACGGCGTCAGCCGCAACCGTCTGCCTCTGCTGCTCATCGAACTTCGGGGCGAAACTGCGCTGCTCATCGAAAACCGCCACGCAACGTCGAAATTCCACACCCTTGAGTCGGCCTCCCACGCGCTGGATGGCCGCCGGACCCCAGCCGGGGTTGACCTCGATCCCTTCCGCCTCGGCTTCTTCGATTTCGTATCCATGGGCCGGCATTTCCTGGCGGCTCTCCAGGCAGAACAATCGCACCGTTCCACCTGAGAGCCGGCGTGCGGTCATGGCTGCATCGATGGCGACATTCCCACCACCCACAATGACGACGTGCTCACCGAGGTCAAAGGTCTTGCCAGCCTTGACCTCCCGCAAGAATTCCAGGCCCCAATGGACGCCGGGTAGATCGCTTCCCGCGATGGCGATCTTCTTGGACTCGGGCAAGCCCACCGCGACGAGCACCGCATCGAAACCCTGGGTCAACAGATCAGCCATCGCCGCGCCGGTGCCCAGACGAAACCCGGTCTTGATCGTCACTCCCAGCCGCCCGATGGCCGAGAGGTCTTTTTCTAACACGGACAGGGGAAGTCGATAATCTGGAATCGATAGGGCCGGCATGCCGCCCGCCGACTGCGCCGCTTCAAAAACAGTGACGGCGTGCCTTTTGAAGCGCAAAAAGTACGCCGCCGCCAAACCCGCCGGACCACCGCCGATCACGGCGACGCGCTTGCCGCTCTCCGGGAGCGTCACGGCGGTCTCGAGAAACATGCCGTCGCTGTTCTCCAATGCGAATCTCTTCAGCGCGCAGATGGCCAGCGGGTCATCGATCTGTCCTCGACGGCACTCGAACTCGCAAAGGTGAAAACAAATATGTCCCAGCACGTTGGGCAGCGGCAGGGTCTCCCAGACCAGTGCGGCCGCCCTCTGGAAGTCCCCGGCGGCGATGGCCCGTATGTAACCCGGCACGTCCACACCGGCGGGGCAGGTGTGCACGCACGGCACCAGCCAGTGCTCGCGAGGGCCAGCGCCGGTTTCCCGGTCCATCAGACATCCGGTCGGACACACCTCGACGCACGCGCCGCAGAACTTGCACGCGGACGCGAGCAGGCTCGGTGCGACGCTGCCGACGAGCAGTCGGCCGCCCTGATGAACGATTCCGAGCGCGCCCACGCCGCGCACCTGGTTGCAGATACGCACGCACCGGGCGCAGTCGATGCACAGATTGAAATCCCGGGTCAATAGGGGGTCGTCGCGCAGGGCGGGCAGACCGGCCGGCCGGTAACGCGGGGTCTCGTCCTTGATGCCGACGTATTCCGCGACTTTGCGCAGCGCGCAATCATGGAATTTGCTACAGCAGCGTTCCTCTTTGGGGACGTTCGACGAGCAGTCTTCCAGGCTGCACCCTTCCCGCTGGGCGCAGGTCAAGCAGGCGTGCGGATGATGGGCCAGAATGCTCATCAGGTGGGTACGCCGCAGCTCCTCCAGGTCTGGGCCGGCCGTGCGGATGGACATGCCGGTTTCCACCGGCGTCTGGCAGGCCCGCACCGGTTCGGGCCGCCCCACAACCGCGACGACACAGAGGCCGCAACCCTCCAACGGTGGATTGACGATTGACGATTGGGGATTGACGATTGGGGATTGGGGGTTATCGGGGGCAAAGGGTTGGTTCGTGTAGGCCTGGTGGCCTCGGAAGATCTGCGCCGCACGCGGTAAATCCTTGAATGGCGGGAGGTCCGGATGATAGCAGAGGGCAGGGATGTATACTCCCGCAGCCGCCGCGGCGGCGAGGATCAGCGTGCCCTCTTCCGCCGGGTGCGTGGTGTCGTTGAAAGCAACCGTGAGCATGTTGATGCTGACGCCCAATCCGCAATCGTCAATCGTCAATCCTCAATCATTAAGATGCCTTTACCATGAATGCAGGATGGCCAGCGGCTTGCAGGCCCGGACGCAGGGCAGTGAAGGCCGATCATGGTCCGGCTTGCACGGAGCGCAACTGTATTTGAGCTTCTTGCGATGCGGTTCCACCACCATCGCCACCGACTTATCGGAGAGCGGATCGTGGGGATCCTCCTCGACCATGAAAACGCCGCTGGGGCAGGCCGGCACGCAATCTCCGCAACCATCGCACCGCACCGTATCGATGGCGATGAAGAAGTCACCGGAACCATCCTGGTAACCGTAGTTGGCGATCATACGGCCTCCGTTTTGCTGGCGGGCAAGCCTCCCGGCGAGCCTTTTATGGTACCGGCTCGGCAGGAGCCTCGCCCTCCCCCGCTTCGCCCTCAGCCTTTGCGGCGTTTGGCCTCCAACGTCTGCGCAAACAGGGCCCCGCCCAGCGCCCCGGCGATCTGGGCGTCATAGGTGCTCTTTAGGGCTTCCAAGCCCAGTTCTTTCTCAAGGCGCTTGACGACTCCGCTGTTTTTGGCGATGCCCCCGGTGATGGCGAAATCCTTGCGGACCTCGATGCGCTCGAGCAGGGTGACCACGCGGTGGGCCATGGCGGCGCAGTAGGCCGCCAGGACCCGATTCTTGGGCCAGCCGGCCCGCAGCAGCGCCGCGGCCTCCGACTTGGCAAAAACCACGCAGGTGCTCGAAACCGGCGGGGGTTCCTCCTCCACGGACAGGGAGAGATCGCCCACCTCCTCGATGGGCACCGACAGCAGATCGGCGAAAACCTCTATCCCGCGCCCGGTTCCCGCGGCGCACTTATCGTTCATGAGGAAGGCCTCGACCTTCCCTCTCTCATCGCAACGGATCGCCTTGCAGTCTTGCCCCCCCATGTCCAGGATCGTGCGCACGTTCGGGCCGTACATGAAGTTGCCGCCACGGGCATGACAGGCGATCTCCGTGATGCTCTTGTGGGCGAAGGGGACGTTGACTCGACCGTAGCCGGTGCCCACCGCGTAGTGGAGGTTCTTAAGGGTCATTCCTGTGCCCTCCATGGCCCAGTGAATCGCCTGGTTGGCGCTCTCCGGGCTGTCAGACCCGGTCCGTTGGCTGCTGAAAGCGTAGAGCCGACCGTCCACGAGGATAACCGCCTGCGTGCTCACCGAGCCGACGTCTACGCCCGCGCTGATGATATCAGTATCCTTCCAGTCCAGGGCCTCGTCGTGCCAGCGGTACTCTTTCCAGCGCCAGAACTCTCGTTGTGCATTCGGTGGCAAGGTCTCTGCCTCCAGCAAGAGCTTCTCGAACCCGGCGGGTTTACTCGGCCGCGGCCAGAGCTGCGCCCAGCGCGCCGACATACTCCGGGTCTTGGGGAACAAGGACATCCATCTGCAGACCCCGTTTCAGCGCTTCCACAAAACCGGGGTTGCGAGCCACCCCGCCGATCAGAGCCACATCCTTCTCAAATCCCACCTTTCGGACCATCGAGATGATGCGGCTGGCGATGGAATCCAGGACCGCCCGAGCGATGTCTTCGCGCGGCGTCTTGGCGTGGATCAGGCTGACCACCTCGGATTCCGCGAACACCGCACACTGGGCGTTCATCTGCACCGCCTGCCGCGAGGTCAGCGAAAGCGGACCGAACTCCTCGAGGGGAACTTGCAGCGCTCGGGCCATGCCCTCCACAAAGGCCCCCGCCCCTGCGGCACACTTCTCGTTGAAGGCGAAATCAATCACTTTGCCATGCTCATTGCAGCGTATGGTACGGCCCTCCTCCGCACCCAGATCGATGACCGTGCGGCAGGACTGGAGCAGGTGATGGGTCCCTTTGGCGGCGGCGCTGACCTCCGTCATCTCGCGGTTTGTCAAGACGCACGACTTGCGACCTGCACCGGTGGCCATGAAGCAGCCCACCTGCGTCTTGTCCAGGTCGGCGGCGGCCAAAGCCGCCTCCAGGGCCTGTTGCGTCGCTGCAGCGGAATCAAACCCGGCGGGAACCAGACTCTTGCCCAGCACCCGACCATCGTCCGTCAGCACCACCTTGACCGTCTTCGCTCCGATATCGATGCCGGCAGCAATCATGACCGTCCGTCCCTTTTGAAGTCCAGCGTCTCCATAAAGGTCTCGAAGCGGGCCCTCACCCGGGCCTCGTCGAACTCGCGTTCGTCGCCCATGTTTCCTTCGAACGCCATCACCGGAAAACCTGCTTCGATCAACCCCAGTCGATTCTCAGCGATGCCCAGCGAGAGCCCTTCACAGCCGCGATTGTAGTGCAGCATGATCCCGTTGAGGCGCCATTCCTTCGCGATGCGGAGCATCATCTCCGTCTTCAGATGCGGCGAATAGAAATGCTGCCACTCCGGTTTGCTCAGCGTCCAATCGGCGTAGAGCCGGAGGGCTTGATCGCGGTCTTTGATCTGAACACTCCGCTGCATGGGCGTGGTTCGCGGACCCCAGGAGCCATCCGGCTGGTCCTCCCAGATGCCGATCAGCCCGAAGGTGTAGAGCGAGCCGACGGAAACTGCCCCGAACTCCTCCATGTACCGGAAGATGCTCAAAAACCCCCACGGGGGCTGGGTGTCCGACATCAGGCGACAACGCTCGTTGGGAATCGCCGCGATGCCGTCAGCCACCCGCTGCTTGACCTCGTCGCGCAATTCCTCGTAGAAGTCCGCCACCTCGCGGTCGTGCTTGTTGAGTGTCCCCAGCACGTAGAGCGAGTACATGGTTTTTTCGTCCAGCGGGGCCGGGATGTGCTTGTTGCAGGCGCAGATCTCCGCCCAGGTGGAGGTCGTGCGGAATTCGTTCCGGACCGCCTCGATAAGCAACTCGTCGCGGTACTTCCGACCTGTCGTCTTCTCCAGCCAATCGATCCCATCGTGCATCTGGTTCACCAGGTAGTCGATCTTATGGGGTGCGACCTCGTGGTAGGGTCCGACGGCCACGTCAATGCAGAAGTGGGGTATGCCCCCCTCCAGATCGCTCACCACCTGGTACCACTTGGCATGGCTGCAACAGATGTGGTCCTGCCAGAGGAAGTCGGGCTTGGGGAACGGTCCGCCGAAGGCATACTCGTTGAGCAGGACCGAACCCCAGTAGTTGCGCATGTAAGAACACAAGTCGCGGGCGTAGCCAGCCTTCTCGGCGGCCTCCATGCAGCGCAGGGACAACGGCTTATTGAAGGCGATGCTCGCTCCATAAGGCTCGCTGGTCAGGCTCCACACATCCCGCCCCAAGCCGGAAGGGATGGCGCTGAAGCTCCAGGCCCCGCCCCCCCAGCGCAATCCGCCCCGCTCATGGGCCTTGGCGTAATCGTCGTAGTACTTGAGGCGCAGTTCCTTGGCCTTCTGCCAACACTTCAACGGCGCCGTCTTGTACTTCGTTTGATGGGACATCGTTCAGTGATCCTTTTGACCCACAACCGCTCTATCCCCATCCGCAATCATCAATCGTCAATCGCAAATCGTAAATCAGAAGAGCTCGTCCTCCTGCAGCATTTCCAGGAAAGCCTCGACGCGGACTTTGAACTGGCCGATCGGCACGGTTACCTCCAGCTCCAAAAACAGTGTCTTAATGCCCGCATCGTTCAGGGCCTTGGTCAACGCGGGGGTATCGAGCTCGTGGGGGTCGCAGAACTTCTGCTGCATGATGATCGCCCCCCGGACCTGGTAAGCTTTCGCTAAGACCAGGGCGTTGGTGACCCGCGTGCGCTCGGGCCAATCCTTCGACGGGCATGGGGCGCGCTTGACGTAGCGCTCGGCGAGGCTGCCGAGCGGGTTTCCGTTCCCCGGCACCTCCACGTTGTTCCAGAAGTACCGGGTCCCCGTACAGTGGTCGTCGACGACGATCGTCGCCCCGCACGATTCCACCATGCGGATAAACGCGAGATCGTCATCTTCGCTCCCCAGGACCATCAATCTCGTCCCGACGGGCCGGGTCACCCGCCGCTGGGCCAATCGGGCCAGCAGGGTCTCCAGAGCGGCGTTGTGCTCCTGCTTGTCCACCATCTGGGAGGCGAGGACCATCTCCAGCGCCTCTTCACCCGTCAGCGGCGGCGCAGCGCCCTTGCGGGTTTCGTAGACCCGCCATAGCAATTGGCGGTTGCGATTGTAGACCTCGATGGCTTCGGTGATTGCCCGGTCCTCGATCTTCCGGCCCAGCCAGGCTTCGAGTGACTCCTTGAACACCTCCAGCTCCCGGGTCAGGAATGGGGTGGCGTGTCGGCTCTGCACGTGGTGTGGCATCGGCAGGTAGTAGCTGTAATCGGTGGGCACATGCTTCTGCCAACTGGTGAAAGTCTGGCGGATGTGCAGACAGGACTGCGCGATCATGATCCCGTCCAGGTAGTCGAAGCGGCCTTTGAGCCCCTGGGCCAGACAGTCCCGGCAGAACGGGCAGAACATCGCGAAGATGTGCGGCTCGGTGACGTCCTGGACCTCGTGACTGCCCAGGATGCGCACCGGCAGGATGCCGGCGGCATACATGAGTTCTTCGGGAGCATAGGTGCAGAAGTACCCGATGACTTTGCCTCCGCTGCGTTCTTTCCACGCCTTGGCGTACTGCGCCCGGTTGATCCGCCAGTTGCGGAAGGTCCCGAACGTCTCCTGGTCAAACCCTGCCTGAGTCGCCACCGCAGGCCCTCCTGTAGGTTGTGCATCCGAGGTCCGGCCCCGGTCTTGACCTGCGGCTGATCGTCGATCTCCCGTATGGCCACAACCCTGGCAACCGGAGGATAGGCATGGCCCCAGCGTGGACCTACGGGTTTCCATGAGTTTCCCTGCCAGGCTTGGGCTCGTCAGCCGTAGCCGGATCGACCAGGCCGTTATCCGCCGGATAGCGCCAGCCCGGAAGCTCGACGTTGCCGCAGGCGTAATTCATCTTGACCACCCCACCACGGCGGTCCAACAACACCAGCAGACCCGTGCTTACGAACGGGTTCTTCCTGGGATTAAAGACCTCGCCCGTTTCCCGGGCCAAAGCCTCGTCGTCGATTCCGCGGGCCAGTTGCAACTTGAATAACGACCGCGAGTAGGGGGCATCCTTGGCCATCAGGCGGGCGCGTTCATAGCCCCGGCGCAAGGCCTCGAGTTCGTCGTCGAAAACCCCGTTGCTCAATCCCACTTGATAGGCCCGGTCGGCCGTCATCCCTTGATCGAAGAGCTCGAAGATGACGGAATCGCCCAGGCCGAGTCGTTTCAGTTCGCCGGCCGCCCCGAAGCCGCCCAGGATGGCGTAGTCCAACTCGGGTTGGTTGTAGGTGTTCTTGGGTTGCCATACGGTCTTGCGGTCGAGCGAGTCGAACACGAAACCTTCCGCGCGCACGTCGTAACGCAAGTCGAGGAAGTAGCTGAACTCCGCCCCGCCGCCCCACTTCTCACCGAACACCCCGATGCTCGCCATCGGGCTCTTCTGGATCAGGCGGAACAGGCGCATGCCGTCGCGGGTGAACGCCGCCGCCTGGGCTTCGCTCAACGGCACATAGCCCTTCTCGCGCTCGAACCAGCCGCAATTGAACTCGCGGGCGTCCGCGCCGAGCATCCGCATGCCGCCGCCGGCGGCGGTGAAGAGCACGGCCCCACAATGCCCCTGGCGATGAAGCCGCAAAAGCCGATGGTAAGCGTGGGCCAACTGGTCGATCGTCGCGCGATTCCAGACATTGCCGCGCAGGGGATTGTTGAACACGATGCCGGCGACACGGTCCCGCGAGGAGGGCTCGTAAACCTTCAAATCCGGGTAGCAGCCACGATACGTCCCCGTGGCTAAGTCCAACTCCGACACCGGAGTGCGGAAGTATGGGCCGTATCCCAGGAGGTGCGAGAGATTCCGTTTCTTCAGCTCGTGCAGCAGACACGGTCTACCGCGGCGCGGCCCGGTTTTGCCGTTGACATCCAGCATCTCCACCAGGTACGGGTCGTCGGCGTTCTCGTCGCGGGCGCGGCGGACGAGTTCGAGTACGCCGTCCAGCGTCAGGTGGGCGATGAGGGCGTCGATGGCCTCGATGAGCCCCACCTTGTAGCGCAGCCCCGCCCGCGTCGAGATGTTGATCTGCCCCGGCGTCGCGATGCGATCCTGAATCAGGTCCAGGGCATAGAGGAAGATCGGCAGGGCGTAGCGTCGAAACGCTCGCCCGCCGGCGTCAGCGGCACCGGCCACGTGGACCAGTGACTCGGCACTCTTGATCTTGCCGGCGCGGCGATCCCGTTCTGCCGCCTCGTAGTAAGACCAGAATTCTTTGCGTGAGATCTCCCCGATCGGCACGTATTGGCCGGTCGTGGGATTGAATACGGCCTCAGGTCTGGGGGGTTCGCCGTTGCTCCAGGCGTAGAACCCCCGGTGCACCGGAGCGTTGACGCCCGTCCAGCCCTGCTTTTCCAACTGGGCGATCCACTCCGGGTAATGCCGGCCGTCGCGGTTATACAGGCCGCGCAGGCGATCACTTTCGGGCAACGCCTGCCCCATGTGGCGTGACGATTCCGTGTAAGGCATGTGCCCGGTCTGATCGAGCACCGTGAAAGGGTTGGCGGTGAACAGTTCCCATAGTCCCCCAAGCTGAACGAGGTCTTGCCCGGTCTTAACATCCCACGAGACGATCGCCGCCATCGCCTGAAAGAGGGGATCGGTGATGTAGCCGTGATGGTCGAGCGGCAGAGCGATGACCGTCTTCTCGAGAACCTGGTCGGCGAAGACCACCCCGAAGGCGAAGGTCTCGTTCGAGGCGTACTTGCCCTTCATCACGTCGATGAGCCGGTTGGCCTCGAACGGGAAATACCCGTGCACGGTCAGCAGCTTCTCCCGGAAGGCCTCCGATCGAAACAAGACGGCGAGTTCCGCGGTCGTATGAGAGGACGTATTGGAGAAGACCGCCGCCAGGTGCTCCGGATCGACCGTCTTCTCGATGGTCTCAAAAATTCGCGCCTTGATCTCGCTCCGTTCCGTGGCCACCTCCCAGAGGATGTCGGCGTGCTTGAGGTCCTCGTATTTCTGGGTGTACTTCGTGCGGCCGGCGAGGACCTGCGCGTCCTCCTCACGAAGGCGGGCGCTCTTGACCTGTTTCTGCCAGAGGGCGGTCAGTGTGGCCTCGGCCCGCCGCAGGGCATCGGGCTGGACGTCCAGGAGAATCACCTCGTAGTCGGTTTTGTTCAGCAGATCGGCGGCGATGCCCTGGCCCATGAGGCCGGCCCCGATGACCGCTATCCGGCGAACCTCGTTGACGCGCTTGACCGCGGCGTCGAGCGCCTTGTCACCAAATGAAAACGCCCGTTTCATGTTCATCTATCCCCTGCGCGACGCAGATGCGATGGAACTATCTCAACAACCGTGTGGGGCGGGTTTTACCCGCCGCGGTTCCTGGTTCGGCGGGGGGTGGCATGGGTCTGGTCCGCCTCGGGACGAGGTGAACCAGACCCGTGCGCCCTGAGATTCCAGGCGTCATGCACGGGTCCGTTACCGGCCTCGCCGAGGGCTTGGCCGGGCACGGACCCATGCCACCCGACGCCCAACACCTTCCCACACACGCTCGCAGTCACGAACCGTGTCCCCTTGTAAAGATACTTTGCTAACAGGATACTAGGTCATTTCCGTATCACGAAGGATCAGGGCCACGCCCTGGCCTCCGCCGATGCACGCGGACGCACACCCGTGCCGCACCTCGCGGCGCTGCATCTCGTACATGAGATCCACGAGCATCCGCAGGCCCGTGGCCGCCAACGGGTGGCCGATAGCGATCGCGCCCCCGTTGACGTTGGTCACGGCCCGGTCCAAGTTGAGCTCCTTTTCGACGCCGAGGTACTGAGCAGCAAAGGCTTCGTTGATTTCCCACAGCCCGATGTCTTTCTGCTCCAGGCCGGCACGGGCGAGCGCCTGGCGGACGGCGGGCACGGGTCCACGCCCCATCACTCGTGGCTCGACGCCGCAAACCCCATAACCCGCGATCGCGTAGCGGGTGGGGAGTCCGAGTTGTTCCGCGCGCTCGCGATCGGCCACCACCATGGCCGCGGCCCCGTCGCCGATCTCACTGGCGTTACCCGGCGAGACCAGACCATTGGGCGTGATTCCCGGCAGCTTGGCCAGCACTTCCAGCGAGGTTTTGCGCACGCATTCGTCGCGGGCCAGATACACCGGCCGCCCGCTCGGGTCGGTCGCGTCAATGGCGAACATGCCGCGGAGGCGGTCGCCGCCGTTGAAGTGGTTCTGGCGGTAGGCGTCCCGGGCCCGCCGATGCGACAGCTCGGCAAACTCGTCACAGTCCCGGCGGGTCACGCCCATCTGGGCGCCGTATTCGTCAGCCGTCCGGATCATGGCCGTCTCCGCCAGGCAGTGCTGTAGTCCCGCCAGGAGGCTGTCCTCAACCGTGCCGCCCTCGGCGAATTCCCAGAAGTTGGCCGCCGATTTCCGCGGGGCACGGATGATTTGCGGCGCCCGCGACATCGTCTCGGCGCCGACACACAGCGCGATCCGGGTGTCGTCCACCTCGTCGGGCAGGGCAATTTGCTGGAAAGCGTTGATCACGGTCTGGAGTCCGGACCCGCAAATGCGTTGTACCATCAGCGCCGGCGTTTCGATCCTGAGATGACAGCGCAAAGCTACGTTGCGCGGGAAGTAAATGTCCTGCGCGCCGGGGGCGGTGAACTGGTACACGTTAGCCCCCGTGACGGCATCGATTCGCTCGCGGGGCACGCGGCTCCGGACCAGCGCTTCCTCGGCGGCCAGAACCGCCAAGTCCTCCGCCGAAAAACAACTGAGCATGCCGCACTTAAGCCCGATGGGGGTCCGGGCGGCACCGGCGATGACCACCCGTGGATACCCGCTACGCTTCACTGGTCACCAGCCTTTGCGGTTCGGGCTGCACCTCGATGACCTCTTCGGATGGCCAGGGGGCGAACAGCGCATCGATCTCGTTCTTGAAATTGCTGAGCACCGCCTTACGCACCACCTTTCCGGAAGGCGTTAACTCCCCGTTGTCGAGCGAAGGCGCGCGGCCGGCCAGGATGGCGCGCCGCACACGCTCGTATTTGATTTCGATCAGGGGATTGATCCGGCGCACTTCCGAGGCGTACAAGTTGCGCACCGCGGGATCGTGGATCAGGTTGGCCGGGTCCACATGCTGCTCCGCCGCCCAGGCCCGCAGTTGCGCGAAATCCGGGTAGATCAAGATGCCGACATAGTCTTTACCGCTACCCAGGGCCACGGCCTGGTTGATGTAAGGGGATTCGTTGACCATCACGGTCTCGATGCGCATCGGATGCGTCTTCTCGCCGGTGGTGAGCTTGAAGGTCCCGTCTCTTCGGCCCAGGATGCGCAGCCCGTTCTTCGTGAACTCTCCCAGGTCCCCGGTGCGGAACCAACCATCGTCGGCGAGCACGTGGGCCGTGGCCTCCACATCATCGAGATAGCCCTCCATCACATTCGGCCCCTTGACCTGGATCTCCTGCTCACTGTCGATGCGCACCGTGCAGCCGGGGATCGGAAAGCCGACATACCCGCTTTGCCAGGCACTGTCCTTGGTGGTGGCGGTCACGCACGGCGCAGTCTCGGTCAGCCCCCAGCCCTCCAGCACGGGGATGCGGTGCTCACGGTAGGCCGCCTCGACGGGCGCCGGCAGGGCCGCCCCGGCAGTAAAGACCAAGCGCAGCCGACCGCCGAAAACGCTGTCGGCCACGTCGGGACGCTTCCGACAACGGCTGACCAGCAAGTCATGCACGTGCGGCACGCTGAAGAAGACCGTCGGATGGAAGGCCTTCCAGTTCTCGAGCAGCCGCTCGAGGTCCTTGCCGCGTGAGTCGTCCAGGCAGAGTTCGCATCCGTTGTAGAGCGTCATGAACCGCTCGAACAACCCGCCGAAGCTATGATGCCACGGCAGGTAGTTCATGAACACGTCGTTCTCGCCTACGTCCCAGATCAGGGACATCGCCTTCTGCTGGGAAATCAGGTGCCGGTGGCACAGGCACACCCCCTTCGGCGCTCCGCTGGTCCCCGAGGTGTGCATGATCACGCACAGATCGTTCGGCTGGACGGCTCGCACTTGATCCTGCAGGCGTTGTTCCGAAACGCCGCCTTCTGCGGTCAACGCGGCGAAATCCCGCGCGCCCCAGTGCCGGCTCGCGGAATCGCCGTCCATGCCATAATACCGTTCGATCCAGGGATGCTGATCGCGTTCAATTTTCTCGAGTTGGTGACTTCCCGAGACCACGAGGTACCGCGGGCGGGCCCGGTTCAGAATGTAGGTCACTTGCTGCGGCAGGCAGCCGGCAAAGAGCGGTACCGTGACCGCGCCGATGGACATCGCGGCCAGCTCGAACAGGAACATCTCCACGCGGTTCTCGGAGAGCATGCCCATGCGGTCGCCGCGCCGAATGCCCTGTTCGAGCAGGTGCCGGGCAATCTGAAAGGTCCGGCGGGCAAACTCCTCCCAGGTGAGGGCAACCTCGCGAGTGTCCTGGCGATAGCGCAGGTAAATCTTGTTACCCCAGCGATGGGCGCGCTCGCTCAAAAGCACGCCCAGGGACGGTTCGTAATTCCCCAGGGGCAACGGATGGGCATGCTCCTCGCCGAGCTTCTTGAGCCCGATGCGCTCGTCAAGCCCGGCGGCCGTCGTCTGACAGTAAGCCAGGCAGGAACCGCGGAGCAACTCCTTGGACAGTTTGAACCGCTCTTCCGCGGATTTGAAGGTATAGTCCGTGCTCATAGGGTCCATCCCCAGGCGCCGGCGCACCAGGTTGGAGGCCGCGAAATAGACCAGGTTCGTGGCCAGCTCCTTGATGTGCGAGCAACCCACATGGCCCCCCACCCGCCGGGATATCTCGCTGAGCACGCCCCGCTCGATCCGCAATCCCACCAGGCGATCTGCAATGGGTTCCAATTCACGGCAGACCGGAAAGGGGACGCGGGTCATCTCCATCTTGCTACGCCGGATCTGTTCGTCGGGAAGGTTGATGCTCAACTCCAGCTTGATCAGGTGGTCCCCGTCGAGCATCGTGCCGATAAGCACGAGTTCCTCTGGACCGCCGTCATAAACCTCAATCCCAATGTTGCGTTGTTCGATCAGTTTCATCTTGCTTGCCCTCAAGCCGCCGCCATGGGCGCGTTGGTCTCGGCGGTGGATCGCCCGGGCCATCGACGTTTGTACCTGGCGTTTGAGTGAATCGAAGAGTGCCTGTTCCTCCGGCAGACCCGCGCTGGCCGCATAACGGCCTAACGGAGTCAAGAGCCATTCCTCGTTGGAAAAGAGCCGGACGCTGCGCAGCCCACCCTCCAGCGCATCCCGGAAAGATTTCAGAGAACTGGTGACGTGCTGGGCGTGGGCCAAGATCGTGGCCCGGTGCGCAGCCCAGGTCTCCTCGTAGACCGCATCGGGCGGATATGCCCCGGCGGCCCGACCGACCGTGAACAAGGCCCGCGTGATCCGCTCCACGAACTCCTGCTGGGAGGGATCCTTACAGAGGTCGCCCATGCGCAGATCGATCAGTTCACCGTCCGGCTTCACCGTGTGGATCAGGCCCCCGACGTTAAGCACGATCGAGATCATGGCCTTGTCGAACTCGACCCGCGTGCCCGGCACGCCCTGGGCGTGCGTATAGGGATACCCGTGGCCCGTGAGAATGGTTTCGATGCGCTCCCGCTCAAACTCCCCCCCACCGGCAAAGAGCACGGACCCCCTCCGTTCGAGGATGTAGACGGCCTGCGTCCCGTGGCCGCGCCGACCACCTGCCTGGAGCGAGACGCCCCGCACGACCCGGCCGAGCAAAGCCTCGCCCATTCCCTCGGTGACGCCGGGCAGACGCTCCATCAACAGGGAGGCGTGCAACTGGTCTTTGTACGTGCCGACGGTTTGCTCGGCCAGGATACCGTTGGGGAGAATCAGCAGGATCGGCACCTCGCGACGGAGGTCCGCACTTGACCGCAAGCGCCCGCGCTCGGCCAGGCTTTCGAGATAGCGGGTCAGTTCGCCGGTGAACGCGCCGAGTTGATCGGGATTGCAGCACACCAGGAGCAGTTCGGGCAAGCGCCCGCGGGCCTCGGCTTCCAGAAGGTTGACGAAGATCCGGTTGCCCAAGGGAATGCGGCGCAGTTTGCCCTGGTCCTCGAGGTTGAGGGCCCCGGCCTCCTTGAGCGGCTGCGTGATGCCGTCCCCGCCCTGGCCGATGAAACACTCCGCCGCGGCGTGAACGAAGAACGCGACGCCTAACGCGCCGGGCGGATGCACCCCAAGTTCGCCTTCACGCAGCATGGCCGTTTGAGTTCCTCTTGGCAATTGACGATTGACGATTGACGATTGACGATTGTTTGGGGGAGCGGGCAGTCTTGATGGAAGCTACTATCAGGGAAAGGATCTCGTCAGCCTCTTCCATCAGATCGCGCAGCAGCGCCGCCTTGACTAGTCCGCTCTCGATCAGCAGATCCATCCAGTAGAGCGACTCGTCGCACTCTTCCTCTACGATTTTCATCTTGGCAATGAAGTCCAAGCGCGACTTGGCCCGGCAAGCAGCACGATAATTGGATCCCACAGAGGTTCCGCATCTCAGCAGTTGCTTACCAAGGACATCCCCTACTGGTGACTTCGGTAGCGCTCGCACCAGCCGAATCACTCGGATGGCAAGTGCCCTCGTTCGCTTTTTGAAATCGTCCGGACTCATGCCCGACCCTACCCTTAAGCCCGAATCACTCCCAGCCGCGCACTCTTCAGTCGTCAACCGTCAACCGTCAATCGTCAATCGTCAATCGTCAATTGCTCAAGGTATCACGATCGACCTCAACGACAGGCCTTCCTTCATCACTTCAAAAGCTTTGGGCAGCTCCTCCAGCGCAAAACGGTGGGTCACCTGTCGTTTGAGGTTGATCTTGCCTTGCTCGACCATGCGGATAAGCGGAATGTAGTCCACCGGGCGGCACCCCAGTGATCCGACCACCTCGATTTCCTTGAACATGATCTTACCGGCCACGATCGAGATGGCCTCATGCGTGTAACCCACCACGCATAACCGCCCGCCGACGCGCACACACTCGAAAGCCTCTTCGATCGTGCGCGGGTTTCCAATCACCTCCAGGGCGATGTCGGCCCCGCCGCCGGTTATTTTCTTGACTTCCTTGCTGACCCGCTCAACCTTGGCCGCGTTGATCGTCCTGGCCGCGCCGAATTCGGACGCCCAGGCGAGCTTGCGCTCGTTGATGTCCACGGCGATCACATAGCCGCCGGCCACCGCCGCCAGTTGCACCGCGTTGATGCCCACCCCGCCGCAGCCGAAAACCACCACGGTGTCGCCCGGTCGCACCTGGGCGCGGTTCTTGACCGCGTGGTACGGCGTGGAAATCGCATCCGCGATGATCGAGGCCTCTTCCAGGGGAATGGATTCAGGCAGGTCCAATACATCCTTGGCCGGCACGGCCACGTATTCCGCGTAGGCGCCGTCGAAGTGATTGCCGAGCATCTGCATGTTGCTGCAAATGTTCTCCCGTCCTTGCCGGCAGGCCGGACACCGACCACAGGTCAGCACCGCCGGGATCAACACCCGCTGACCTTTCTTGAGTTGGGTCACCTTGGCGCCGACCTGCTCTACCAGGCCCGAGGCTTCATGACCCAGCACGATCGGCGGCTTCTTGAACGTCGGCACGCCGTGTTCGAGGTAGTGCAGATCGGTGTGGCATACCCCGCACGCCGCCACCCGGACGAGAATCTGGTCCTCGCCGATCTGCGGGATGGGAATGTCCTCGATCTTCAGTCCCTTATCCGGCCCGTGGAAAACCGCCGCTTTCATAGTTTAACCCTTCTGTCAATTGACGGTGACACGCTTGACGATTTCTGAAGTCTTCCGGCGGCATACCCATCAGTCTGCCTTCCCCATCCCCAAAACCCAATCGTCAATCGCTCAATCGTCGATCGTCAATTCTTCACGCGTGTTTCCAACTCGGCGGGCGTTTGCCCACAAATGCCGCGATGCCTTCATGGGCATCCGCCAGTTTCATCAACTCATCCAGATACATTCGTTCCACTTGCTCCAACTGCTCCAGGAACGGCTTGCGGACCATCATCGTAGTGGCCCGTTTGGCCATGCGCACCACCGGCCGCGACAGCTTGCGGAGGTCGTCCAGATAACGCTCCACCCGTGCCTCGAACTCGCCCGCGGGGAACACGTGGTCCACCAGACCGATCCGGTGCGCCTCCTGTGCCTCAATGACCCTGCCCGTGCCGTTCAATTCAATCGCTTTATTGATGCCCACCCGAAACGGGAGAACACACGCGGCGATGGGCGGGAAAACGCCGACCTGGACCTCCGGCTGCCCGAACTTGGCCCGATCCGAGGCCAACACAATGTCGCAGAAGGTCGCCAGTTCGCAGCCACCGCCCAGGGCCGCCCCATGGACCACGGCAATCGTCAGCGCGTCCGTGCCGGCCAGTTTCCGGAAAATCCCATGGAACTGCCGGATCATCTCGCCCACCTTGTCGGCCGTGTGATCACTCACGTCGACGCCGGCGCTGAAGACCTTGCCTTCGGCCCGCAGTACCACCGCGGCTAGGTCCGTCACGCCGGGAGAGCGAGGCTGGGGAGGGCGAGGCTGGGGAGGGCGAGGCTCCTGCCGAGCCGCCTTGTTCGGCTCGCCGGGAGGCTCGTCCTCCCGCTTCTCGCCTAGCACTGTCTCCAGCAGAGCGTTGAATTCCGCCATCATCGGAATGTGCAGGACGTTCAGCGGCGGGCGATTCAAGGTGATCACCGCCAGACCGTCGGACATCTGCAACTCAAAGAACTCATAGGTGCTCATCGGGCGATTGCTCCAGATCATCCCCCTCATACTCACCGCAAAGTGAGCGCTGCCCACCTGTCTGTTTAGCGGCAAGCACGTGCCTGTTTAGCGGCTTGCCGAAGGCAAGCGCGTGCCTGCCGATGCAACGTCTCGCGTTCGCCTGCGGCAAACCGCTACACGCGTTCGCCTGCGGCGAACCGCTAAACACATCCTTGCCCACCCTACTCCTTTGCGTTCTCCCCAATCGTCAATCGCTCAATCGTCAATCGTCAATCACGTCTCCCGCCGGATGATGAGCGCCATGCTCACGCCTCCGCCGCCACAGATGCCCGCGATACCCAACTCTCCCCCGGTGCGTTTGAGCGCGTGGTAGAGGGTCACCACGATCCGTGCCCCGCTGATCCCGGTCGGATGGCCCAGCGCAATCGCTCCCCCGTGGACGTTGAGCTTGGCCCGGTCCCATTTCAGCACGCGCTCGTTGGCCACCACCTGCACCGCGAACGCCTCGTTCACCTCGATCAGGTCCATGTCGTTCAAGGTCATCCCGGCCCGCCGCAACGCCGCCGGGATGGCGACGCTCGGTCCCTCCCCCATAGTGACCGGCTCGACGGCCACACTGGCATAAGCCACCAACGAAAACAGGGGCGTTGCCCCAAACGCTCGAGCCTGTTCCCGCGAAGTCAGGACCAGCGCCGTCGCCCCGTCTGACATCGCGCAGGCGTTCGCCGCTGTCACCGTCCCGTCCTTCTTGAACGCGGGCTTGAGCTTGGCTACCGATTCGAGCGTGGTGTCTGCGCGAACCGTCTCGTCCTTCTCGAACCGAACCGCCGGTTGCGAACCCGCCGGCGGCACTTCTACCGGAATAATCTCCTCGGCGAACCAGCCGTTGGCCTGCGCCCGGGCGGCCTTTTGATGACTTTCGACCGCGAACTGGTCTTGCTCGGCGCGGGAAACCTTGTACTTGTCGACCAGGTTCTCCGCCGTGGCTCCCATCCCCATGCCGCATAGGGGATCGATGCTGTCGGACCAGCCGTCCAGCAACGTCCGGTCGCCCATCTTGAAGCCGCTCCAGCGGCAGTCCTTCAGCAGGTAGGGAATCGTGCTCATGCTGTCCATGCCGCCGACCACTGCGGTTTTGATGTCGCCCAGCCGGATGGCCTGCGAGGCCAGCGCGATGCAGCGCATGCCTGACGGGCAGGCCATGTTGATCGTCTGCACCGGTACCTGGACAGGGATGCCGGCGCGTATGGCTGCGGTCCGCGCCGGGTTAGGTCCGTTACCCGCCTGGCGGCAGCTTCCGAAGGTCACGTCATCAATGCTATCGCCGGCTACGCCCGCGCGGGCCAGTGCGGCCCGGATGGCCGCCGCCCCGAGATCGTACACGGCGATATCCTTGAGCGTCCCCCCGAACCGCCCCATCGGCGTCCGCACTGCACTGATCGCTACCACGTCCCGCAGTTCCACAGCTACCTCCCGGGAATGACTCCCACCGTTCGGCACCAGCATCTGCCCCTGATCCTGAATCCGCGATCCGTCATCACAGACCTCTCGCTCGCACCCGGAGCTCGGATTTCCCAATCGTCAATCCACAATCCGCAATCAGATGTACTGTCCGCCGTCCACCTTGATCACCTCTCCGGTAATGTGGCGTGCGGCCTCGCTGCACAAAAACGCCACTACCGCCGCCACCTCTTCCGGCTTCCCCAACCGCCCCAGCACGATTTCCGCGAGGGCAGCCTCTATCACCTTCGGCGGAGCATCCCGCATCATGTCGGTTTCGATCAGACCGGGAGCCACGGCGTTCACGTTCACGTTCGATCGTCCCAGTTCACGGGCCAGCGCTTTGGTCAACCCGATGATGCCGGCCTTGGCCGCGGAGTAGTTCGTCTGCCCGAACTTGCCCCGTAAGCCGTTGATGGACGTGATATTGATGATCTTGCCTGAGTTCTGTGCCCGGAATATCTCCACGCCGGCGCGGATGTAGTTGAAGTACCCCTTCAGGTCGGTGGCGATGACCTCGTCCCATTGGGCCTCCGTCATCTTCCAGATGACGCCGTCCCGGTTGATGCCGGCGTTGTTCACGAGAATGTCCAGCCCACCGAAGGCCTCGACCACCTGCGCCACCATGCGCTGGGCGTCGGTGAAACTGGCCACGTCAGCCTGGATCGCCAGTCCTTTGCGACCCAGGGCCTCAATATCCGCGACCACCTGTTTGGCTTCCGTGTCGTGCCGCCGATAGTTGATCGCCACGTGGGCGCCCTGCCGGGCCAGTTCCCGCGCAATCGCCGCCCCAATTCCGAGGCTGCCACCCGTTACTATCGCTTTCTTGCCTTCCAGCGTCATGTCTGCACCCTGTTTGCTCAATCCCCTTGACAAGCCGAGTCTCGTTGCCAGTTGACCAGTCCGACGGAGGTTCTCATGTTACCTGGGCCACCCACCATTCACCGGCGAAACACCTTGAGAACGAACACGGTGTACAAAAAACCCGGTATCGATAGATCAGCTACCAACGGTACCCAGCACCAGTAACCC
>JAZDKM010000445.1:0-2021 GCA_043803085.1 Planctomycetota bacterium | reverse complement strand
CCCGCGAGGGGTTTCTCCTTCGCGAAACGCGCCGCGATGAGCTTCAGAACCGGCATGTCCCGGGAGGCCCACTCCATCCGGTTCCGGCCCGCCGCGGCCAGCGCAAGACTCTTGACGTGATATTTCATGACACCCCTCCTGAAGTTAATCCACCCGGCCGGATGAACGCCGGTCATCCCGCGACCGCCACACGGCTCCCGCGTAAAACAGTCCTTCATCATAAAAGCGGGATGCCGCGATGCAACCTCAAATCCTGCGCGGCGGGAGAGAGACAGGACATTGGAAGTCTGCGAGTCACTGAGTCTGCGAGTCCAAGAGTCTCGGAATCCGTGAGTCCGAGAGCCGGTCGTGTCCGGCGTGGCCGCGAGTGAATGGAGGGTCGTCTAACGGTAGCGTTGAACCTCCGAGTGCCTGAAGGGCGCGAGGTCGTGTTCGAACGCCTGGTTCGTCCCTCATCGGATTGCTCTACCCGCCGCTTCCTGCGGGTTGCCCGCCGAGGTCCCCAGGTTTAAGCCATTCCCGCGCGCCGGCAGCCTCGATGATCGGCCAGGAGGCGCGCAGGGAATCCTGGTACGGCCCGATCTTGTCCACCGGAATCGGCTGGAACCCGATCTTGAAGGCCGGCGAGTCGGGCCTGAGCCGCCAGTCGTCTTTCTCCGGCGCCACGAAGAGCGGGTCGGCCACGAGGGAGTTGCGGTCGAACCCCAGCGCCTGGAGCGACTGCCACTCATCCAGCGATTCCACCTCGACCAGGCGGACGTCATCAATCCACACCGTGCCTTCACCGCCCGGCAGATCGAACCGCGCCCGAACCGCCTTCATCTGCTCCTTGTAGTCCTGCTCGCCCATGGCAGGAAGTTTGCAGACCAGTTCGTATTCTTTCCAGTCAGCGCCAACGCCGGCTGACGTACTCCTGCTCCAAAAGTACACATTGGCGACATATGACTGGATCATGAGCTCGACGCGGGTGCCGGCCTTGGCCGCCTTCATCTTCGCCGTCAGCCGGTACGCGTGACCCGGTTGCGCGACGACATCCGCACTGACGACCACCGGCCACGGCGGATTGCACATGGCATCCTTTGCCGCAACGCCTTCAATTTTCAACGAACGCTTGCCCTCGGCCACGGTGTCGTCTGCCGCGGCAGCCTTGGACTCCGCGCTCGGCCGGGCCTGCCACATCCAAACCCTGGGCATCCCGCCGGCCGGGCCATCCTCGAAGCCGGGATTGGCGAGCAGATTGTCGGAGACCACCTTGCCAGCCTTGAACTGCCCCGTCGCGACGGGCAGGCCGCCGTGCCAGGCGAGGTTTGAATCCGCCGTATTGTGCTCAAACGACACGTTCGAGAAGCGGTAGAGCTTGGCGGCAGGATCGTGGTAGTAGAATATGTTCCGCGTCAGCGTGTTTCCCGACATGATCAGCCCGCCCGGCAGGATGGCATCCTTCGGATGCGTCTTCATGTTCCGCATGTTCTGCCACGCCGGCTGGCTTGCGACCGATTCATAGCCCTTGACCATCGTGGAGAAGTGGTCCTTCCAGAAGCGCGAGCTTTCGGTCCATCCGCTGTATTCCGCTTGATAGAGCCCGTTGTCAATGAAGACGTTGTTCTCGATCAGGCTGTCCCGCCCGTTGTGCAGGTGAAGGCCGGCCCGTGAACAACGGGCCACGATGTTGCCGATCACGTCAACCCCGCCGGTATTGTCGTCCAGGTAGACGCCCCAGGCATAATATGGCGAGATCCACTTGCCGTCCTTCTTGCCAAAACCGAGTATGTCGTGAAAGTAGTTGTAACGAATCACCGTCCCGCGGGAGGAAATCCAGTCTCGACCGCCGGTATAGATGGCCCCGGTGTCCTCGGTCTCCAGGTTCATGTGCCGGATGTGGTTGTACTCGATAACCAGGTTGTTCCCGCTGAATAGGATTCCCATCCTCGGGCCGTCGTGTATCAGGTTGTGCGATGCCCTGTTCCCTACTCCGTTCAGGGAGATTCCAACACCCTGCTTGTAGAACACGCCGACGTGGT
>JAZDKM010000444.1:0-2470 GCA_043803085.1 Planctomycetota bacterium | reverse complement strand
GGGCATAGATTTCTTTGAATTTCCTTCACCCGATGGCGTGGCAGGATAGATCGCGTCTGGGATTCTTTCAGCGGACAACCGTCGGGCGTATCGCAGCGTCCGGGCCTCGACGACACGGTTGGGCCGTACGCGTTGAAATGGTTCGCGCTGAGTGTGGCTGCGGCAAGTGTCCACAAGCCCTTGCGCTGGCGTTTGCTCTCCATTTCGCACCGTTCTGTGGAATGGGAGTCGGATCGGCAGCACAAAAATACACGGGCGAACTTTATCGGCACGTCGAAATCACGGAGACGTCGTCTCGCGATTCTCGGCCAGCATGAGGCGAACCGTTTTTCCCTCCCTGCGGCGGGTCCGTGACAATATGCCGTTTCTCGTCTTGCCGTGTTTTGGCGGCTTGCCGTTTTCTTGGACGGGACATTTGATGATACAGCCGAACACGCGGTCGCGCAACATGAAAGCGTGGCCGTCGGCCGTCGCCGCTTGCCTTGCGGCGGCCTCATCCACCACGATTCAAGGAGATTGACATGCCGACCAAACGCAAGCCGGCCCGCGCGAAGTCTTCCCGCGCCGAGGCCCCGTCCGCTCCCATGGCCCGCAAGCGAGGACGGAGCCTCTGCTCGCAGAGCATCGGAGCCCTGCCGATCCTCAATCGACTCATCGAGCGGATGCGCTTGGAGGAATTCTTGCGGGCCGCCTTGCCTGCGGAAGACGCCCGCACGAAACTCTCGCCCGCCAAGGCCCTGCTGGTCTTGCTGCGAAACCTGCTTGTTTCCCGCGAGCCGATCTACGGTGTGGGCGAGTGGGCCGCACGTCACGCCCCGGATCTGCTGGGCTTGACGCCGCAGGAGATCGGGTTGCTCAACGACGACCGCGTGGGGCGAGGCCTGGACCGACTGTTTGCCGCCGACGTGCCGTCGTTGGTCCTGGCCGTGGCCACGCACGTCGTCCGGGAGTTCGGCGTCCGGTTGGATGAACTGCACAACGATTCGACCACGGTCACCTTCTGCGGGGCCTATTCCGCGGCCGCGGAGGAGCGCCGCTTCCTGGGCCGCCCCACACTGGCCATCACCTTCGGCTACAACAAGGACCACCGTCCCGATCTGAAGCAACTGTTGTTCATCCTCACCGTCACCGCCGACGGCGGCGTGCCGCTGCACTTCCGTGCGGCAAGCGGCAATGTGGCGGACGACCAGACGCATCGCGACACCTGGGAACTGCTCTGCCAATTGACCGGCCGACGCGACTTCCTCTACGTGGCCGATTGCAAGCTGGCCACCAGCGAAAACATGGCCTACCTCCATCAGCGTCAGGGCCGGTTCGTCACGGTGCTGCCGCGAACCCGCGGGGAAGACAGCGCCTTCCGCGAACTGCTGGCCAAAGGTCAGGTCTTGTGGCGGTCCTTGTGGGAAAAGACCGACGACGAAGCCCAGGTGATCGACCGTTTCTCCATCAGCGACCATCCCGCCACCACCGCCGAAGGCTATCGTCTGGTGTGGTATCACAGTCTGCGTAAGGCCGAGTTGGACGCGGTAGCCCGCAGCGGGCGGATCGAGCGCGCGCTGAAACAACTGGCGGCGTTGCGGGAGAAGCTCCGCTCGCCAAGGACCCGCTACCGTCAGGAGGCCAAGGTGGCCGAGGCGGTGGCGGAGATCCTCCAGTCGTGCGGGGCCAGTTCGTGGATCGCGACCGAAGTCCAGCCGCAGACCCAGGAAACGTTTCACCAGGACCATCGCGGGCGGCCGGGCAAGGACACCCGCTACGTGAAGAAGGTGGCCACGCGGTTCGACCTGGCTTATCGCATTGACGACGCAGGAGTTGCCGCCGATGCCACCAGCGACGGCGTCTTCCCGTTGGTAACCAATGTCAGCGAGCTCTCCGAGTTGGAACTGCTCCAGGCCTACAAGCGGCAGCCTGCGATCGAGAAGCGGTTCTCGCAGTTGAAGACCGACTTCGAGGTCGCTCCGGTGTACCTGAAGGCCGTGCATCGCATCCAAGCGTTGTTGGCCGTGTACTTCTTCGCGTTGTTGATCGAGGCGCTCTTGGAGCGTCAGTTGCGTCAGGCAATGCAGGGAAAGGGGATCGAGGCGTTGCCCTTGTACCCGGAAGGGCGTGCCTGCCGGTGGCCGACGGCCCGGCGGGTGATCGACCTGTTCGAGTCCGTGCAACGGCACACGCTGACGCGCCCCCAGCGTTCTCCCGAGGTCATGCTCACGGAACCGACACGCCTTCAACGCAGGCTCCTGAAGCTGCTGGGGCTATCCGTCAAGGACTACGGCGGCTAACTTGCCCCCGCCGGGAAATTCAGGGAAAATGAAAACCAGATGTGCGGAAAGGAAGATTACGGGCCATGGCACGCGCGCAACTGACTCGCTTGGGAACGGCAATCCGCTCCCACGTCCGGCCGCTGTCCTTGGATCGCCACAGCCCGTCACCATAGGTAGCCACGTAAATATGCTGTCGCCGCTGGGGCGCA
>JAZDKM010000443.1:0-4284 GCA_043803085.1 Planctomycetota bacterium | reverse complement strand
TATACAACATACCTGACTAATATGCAAGAGGATAATATAAAAATGCACGTCTACATTTTCAAGACCCAAACGCAGCTTAAACAATTGCCACCAAAGCACTTACGCCCAAAATCCTGCAAATCTAAGGGGTGAACATCCGTTCCAATCGGCGACTGTCCTTTGCTCGCAAACACCCGGTGAAGTCTCTGAGAGACCGCAACTGTCTCCGATGTGGTTTTTGCCAGGGACAGCCCTCGAATCCACCTGTCCCCCACAACCGCGGTCCGACCGCAGACGATACCGAGGCATAATGAGGCAAGCCGACAGGCGGGTGAACCGGCCTGCCGGCTTGCCAGTGGACCTTCACGGCCCGAAACCGATCGGGCGGGGAATGGTTCGCCCCCGCCGATCATGCCTACTCGATCAGTTCCACGGCTATTACGTCCGCCGCGGTAGAGATCCCCAGAGTGCTCAGGTCGAGGAACATCGAGAACGTCCCCGACGTAGTCGAGCCGAGCGAGGTCGGCGCGAACTCGAAGAGGTCCTCATCTGCGCCCGACACGCCTGTCACACTGAAACTGCCCAGGGTGGAGAGCAGGATCGTACCCGAGGTAGTGAAGCCCGCGGCGTCCACGTCCTCATTGCTGCTCGTCGAGAGCCCCACGTCGCTCCCATCAAAGTACATCGCGAAGCTGCCCGCGGTCGTCGCCCCCAGGCTGGTGGCGTTGAACACGAACAGGTCCTCGTCCACTCCGCTGGCGCCCGTCCCGCTGAAGTTCCCGATGACCGAAACAACCAGGCGCCCGTCACTCAACAGGCCGATAGCGTCTAGGTCTTCGTCGTTCACCGTCAAGCCCACGTCGCTGCCGTCGAAGTAGAGCGAGAAGCTGCCGGCCGTGGTCGCGCCGAGCGCGGTCGGGGTGAAGCGCACGATGTCCGAATCGTCCATGGCCACTCCACCAACGGTTCCCGCCGCGGTAAACGTCAGAAGGATGTCACCGTCCGGCAGCACCGCCATTCCATTGACGGCGAACCCGCCCAGGCCCACGTCGCTGCCGTCGAAGACCAGGCTCCAAGTGCCGGCGCCCGTGTCGTAGGCGACGATGTCCTCATTCTGAACGGTCCCGACGCCGGGGACGGAAACGGCCGCGGTGAACACCATCCACGCCTCGGCCCCCGCACCCACGCAGCGGTCGTTGATCTCGTCGCAGGGATCAGGGGCACAGGGATCGGTGCCCGCCTGACAGTCCAGAGTCACATGGCAGGTCTCCGTCCCGTTGCAGAACAGCCCGTCATCGCACAGGCTGTTGTTGGCTACGTGGTTGCAGGAGTCGGTGCTCTCGTTGCAGGAATCGTCCGTGCAGCCGACGCCGTCGCTGCAATCGACGGCGGTCCCGTCCTGGCACACCCCGAGCACATCGCACGTCTCGACCCCGTTGCAGAACAGGCCATCGTCGCAGTCGCCGTCGTCGAAGCACTCGACGCAAACGTCGTTGACTTCATCGCAGCCGAACAATCCGACACACGGATCACTGCCTGCCTGGCAACCGAGCGTGGGGTGACAGGTCTCCGCCCCATCACAGAACAAACCGTTGTCACAGTACGCACCGTTCGGGACGTTGTTGCAGGAGTCGGTGCCCTCGTTACACGAATCATCCGTGCAGGCGACGCCGTCATTGCAGTTCACCGCCGTACCCGCTTGGCAACCCAGCGTGACGTGGCAGGTCTCGGCCCCGTTGCAGAACAAGCCGTCGGCGCAATAGCCGTTGTTCGCCACGTGGTCGCACGAGTCGGTGCCCTCGTTGCGCGAGTCGTCCGTGCAGACCACGCCGTCGCTGCAGTCGGGTGGTGTGCCGGCGACGCAGCTTCCGCTGACGCAATCTTCGGCACCGGTGCACCACAGGCCGTCATCGCAGTCCGCCGGCACGCTGCATCCCGCCCCGGTGTCGCGGGCGATGATCTGCACGTCATCGATATTCCAGCCGCAGAACTGCCAGGAACCGTCCGTCGTACCCATGGTCCATCGGAGATAGACGGTGGGCTGATTGTCCGCGATCGCGGAGATGTCGAACTCCTGGAGGGTCCAGGCGGTGTCAGCCACCTGGGCGCTGTTCTGCCAAACCGTCGTCCAGGTGCTACCGTTGTTGCTCACCCTGAAATAAGCATGGTCGTAGGTGCTGACCTCGACGCCGAGCCAGCGCTGGAAGGCCACGCTTACCTCCACCAGATCGGTGCAGTCGATTGCGGTCGTGGTCAAGTGTCTCTCGGGAAGACTGTTCTCATAGTCTCCGCTGAGGTTGTAGCCGTACACGTTGATGCCGGTGTACCCACTGGTCGGATCGGGCCCGCCATACTGTCCGCCACCGCCGGTCGGTTGACCCCAGGCCCAGAGCCCCTGGACCGACCAGCCGGGATTCGTGTTCATGGTCCATTCATACTGCACCGTTGGGGCGGCAACGCATTGGTCGGCCACTTCGTCACAGGACTGCCCCGGACAAGGATCGCTACCCGCTTGACAGGATTGCGCCACGCAAGTCTCCGCCCCATTGCAGAAGAGACCGTCGTCGCAGTCGGGATCACCGGTGCAGGGAGTCAGAAGGTTCAGCGAATTGATTACGTCAATGCGGCCATAGCCGTAGGCCCGGTCGAACCCGGCCGGCCCCATGTCGATGGCCCCGTCGCGGATGACCTGACGCACCTCCGCCGGGGTTAGCGTCGGATCGACACCGAGGATTAGGGCACCCAGACCGGCGACGGTCGGGCACGACATGCTGGTCCCGCTCATCCCCGTGATCGAGCCCCCGCCGGCCGCGATGCTCGCCGACCAGATGTTGGCCCCCGGTGCGGTGACATCGAGGTAATCGCTCTCGTTGCTGAAGCATCCGACTTGGTCGGTTTGCGGGGCATAGTCCGTGCAGATCCCCCAGCTCCAGTTCGTCGTGGGGTCTTCACAGGTCGGGTAGTCGTTCTTCCAGGTCATGCCGACGGCAATGACGTCCACGCCACAGGCCGGGGAACCCATTGAGTTGCTGTTGTTTTCGTTCCCGGAGGCCGCCACGGCCACCACCCCGTTGGCGACGGCGTTGTTCGCGGCCACCGCCCAGCTATGGGTGCACGGGCCGCTGTAGCTGCCCGTCCCGATGCTCATGCTGATCACATCGGCGCGTGCCCCGGACGGCGTCTGGTCCGCGCAGTAGTTGATGCCGGCGATGATGTCGCTGTCATAGCCGCCACCTGAGCTGTTAAGGACCTTGACACCGATGAGGGTCGCCTCGGGTGCGACGCCCTGGAAGGGCATGGCCCCTGTGCCGCAGGGATCCCAGCTCAGCCCCGTTCTGCCCGCCGCAATACCGGAGCAGTGCGAGCCGTGCCCATGGTCATCCTCGGGGTTGCTGTCGTCGTTGTAAAAATCGTAACCGGCCGCCGTGTCGATGCGGTCGGCATACATCATGTGATCCGAGTCGATGCCGGTATCGACGATGCAGATCCGCACTCCGGCGCCGTCGGCCGATAGCCCCGCCGCGGCGATCTGGCTCTGCAACCCGCGAATCAGCGGTACGCTATCATGCAGCATCAGCACGTTGGGATGATACTCGTCCCGCTCCACCCGAAGCACCCCCGGGAGGTTCTCCAACGCCTCGATCTCCGATTCCGGAACGTCGCGCAGGTTGATGACGTCCGGCATAACGGTGTCGTACTCGTACTTAACGCGGGCCCGGCGCTCGGCCGCAAAGGCACGGAGATCCGCCCGCTGAATGGAATCGCTCCTAAGCGCCGGATCCATGTACACCAGCACGCTGGCGAGCCCGGGTTGGTACCGCGGGCCCACCTCGCTCAACGACTCGGCGTCCGCCACCGGGGCCCCCACAATCTCGCCCGGAGCCGTCGGCCCGCCGAGATCCAGGTAAGCCTCGTCGACCTGCAGTTGCACGTCGCTTGCCGACGCCCTGGAATGATCTGCCGGCTCAGTTCGGTCTGAACCCGTCACCGATACCACCACCACGCCGCACGCCGCAACCGCCACGAGCAGTCCGGGAGTCAATCTACTCCGTTTGGGAATCCATCTCATGATCCATACTCCTGTAATAAAGGTAGGAACAGATACCGAGACGATGGCCGCGCGTAGATGTACGTATGGCACGACCCACGTCCCACGCTAATGTTCTTCCTGATTCTCTGCTTGACTCCGGTTCGTAAGTTCTGTATATGTTAGGCATTACGCGATTTGCGGAAGGAGACGCGAAATGCCTGACAATCGAAGCAAGCGGCCGTTGCCGGCGGTGATGGACGTGGGGACGTTCCGAG
>JAZDKM010000442.1:0-17576 GCA_043803085.1 Planctomycetota bacterium | reverse complement strand
TACATAGATATCACCTGCGGCCCGAACCGTCAAGGCCGCGGCCCGTCCGCCGCATCCCCGACCGCGGGCACCTGGTCACACGCAATTCACTCCGGGATGACTACGAAATGGCCAAACCCCAGGGGCGGGCTTTGCCCGCCGCAATAGAACGTCGGGCGGAGCCCGACCTACCGCGATCCTGGGTTCCTTTATCCGGCAGATGAAGCAGAGGGGCGGATGGCGCAACTAGGCCCAATTGCCGCTCCCTGACAGCCTCGGTTCGGTTTTGGTGTCATCCGAATCCTCGTGTGGTCCGTCCTATAGAGTGTAAGGTAACATGGACGCGCTTTTGGGAGGTTGTGCAATGAAACCGACTTTCATCCGAATGAGCTTGCTTCTGGTCCTGCCCGCGTTGCTGGCCGCCGGTCTGCTCGGTTGTATGAAACGCAAGGAAACCATCACCGTGGCCCGCGACGGCGGCGTCACCATGCGGGTGGAGTGCGAGACCGACGCTGGCGACGAGTTCACCAATGGTGACGCGATGCCGTCGGAAGAAGACGGCTGGACCGTGAAGCAATGGACGGTCACGGAACGAAACGACGCCACCGGTGAAATCAAGGAGCACTATCAGTTGGCGGCCGAGAAAACCTTCCCACCCCGGGCCCGCCTCGCCGACCGCTTTGCCCCCGCCAAAGACAACCATGCGGAGTTGTATCTGCAATTCCCCACGACGCTCAAGATGGAGGAGCGGCCCGACGGCACGTATCATCATTTCCGTCGGGTCTATCCGGTCCGTCGTGAGTGGGGACGGTTGGAGGCCGTGAGAAAAGAAATCTTCAAGCCCGTGGATGAGCGGGTGCACGACAAGAAGGTCGAGGAAATGACCCAGGAGGACCGCCTGCTGGTCCTCAAGGCCCTGGTCCGCTACGAAGCGGCCAAGATGACCACTTTCGCCCGATCGGCCTTTCTGGAGGTCTCGCCTGACGCCCCCCAAGACGGGTGGCTCAAAGTGTACGCCGCACTGCAGACCGTTGAAAGGGAATCGGACTACGACCGCCTGGCGTCGCTGCTGGCATCTCCGGAGGAGGAGGACCGCACTCAGGCCCTCGAAGCCGAGGCGGCGGCCTTCGAGTCCCGGACCATGGGGCGAATGTCCGCCGCGCTGGCCGACGCATGCGGCTACAGCGAACGGCAGGTCGCCCGGTTTACGGAGCGCTATCACTACCACAAGCAGTATCAAGAGATCAGCGAAGATTTGGGTGACGAGAGCTTCGAGATCACGGTCGAAATGCCTGGTGAAATCGTGGGGACCAACGCGGACGAAGTCGAAGGAAACCAGGCCCGCTGGAAGTTCGACGCTCAAGTGCTGCGCGATCGTGACTTCGACTCGATGGTGACCTCCCGCGTTGCGAAGTAGGGCGGGCTCTGCCCGCCGAAACGGAGCGTCGGGCGGAGCCCGACCTACAATGCGGGTCCGCGAGCGCGGACCCTGCGATGAGGCTTTGGACCATGGACCCTAAAGAGGCCGTTGGCGTATTCGAGGGTCACCGCCGGGAGGTGTACGGCTGGGCTTATCGACTCCTCGGGCGGCATCATGACGCCCAGGACACCGCGCAGGAGGTCTTCCTGCGCTGGCTGGCCCAGTCGCGGCGTGCCGTCCCGGAGAATCCGCGCGGCTGGCTGCGCCAAGTCACCGTCAACCGGGCCATCGATCAGTTGCGTCTGCGGCGGACTACGGTGCCACCGACCGAAGCCGTGATGCCGCATTCGACGGCGTCCGAATGCGACGAGCTCGAGAAGCGAGAGCTGCGCAGTGAGGTAGCGGCGGCCTTGGCGCAACTCACCGAGGCCCAGCGCAGCGTGCTGGTCGCCAAAGTGTACGACGGACTGACCTTCGCCGAGATTGCCATCGAATTGGGCGTGGCCGTCCCGACGGCCAAGACCCATTACCTCCGGGCCCTCTCCGCCGTGCGTGATTCACTCGCCCGGCACTGGGCGCCCGAAAGGAGCAAACCATGAATGCGGATGAAGCGAGAAACCTGCTGGTCGATTATCTGGGCGGGGAACTGGACCGCGCCCAGACCGAACGGTTTGAAGCCTATCTGGTCAGCGACCCGGCCCTGGCGGCCGAGGTGGAAGGTCTCCGCCGTACGTTGGCCGCCATGCGTTCCCTGGACGAACCCGCCGGCGCGCGGTCTGCTCAGCACGCCGTGCCCGCAACGCGCCGTAGGGGTCTACCGGTCCTGTTGCGCTACGCGGCGCTCATCGTCTTCGCTTTCGGCGGAGGCTATCTGACTCACGAGGTCACGAGCGGGGCGGGCGACGGCGCGCAGCCGGCCATGGTGCGACCCGGCCGCGATGGTGCGGGTGCGGCAAGCGAGTGGGAAACCCGCATGGCCGTCGCGTACGTGGATCAGCCCGGCCGCTCCGGCCTGGCCCGTTCTCTCATCGCCCTGGCCCGCGCGACGAGCAGACCCTAGCAACCCGCAGAAAATGGGGACGGGCTCCGAGCCCGACGGCGTTCTCGAGGTCGAAAACCCGCCATGGCGCGGTGCCCGTCCCCTTCTGTCACGCGACGAAAAGCGTCTAACCAGAAGATGTGGGACCGGCTTTCCAGCCGGTCAGCGACAGGCTAGAAAGCCTGTCCCACAGGTCCATTCTGTCAGAAGCTCTAAAGTAAAATCCCGGCGATGGTCGCGGTCATCCACGAGGCCAACGCCCCGGCGAACATGGCGCGCAAACCGAGCCGCGCCAGGTCGCCGCGCCGGCTCGGCGCCAGGCTGCCGATCCCCCCGATCTGAATCGCGATCGAGCCGAAGTTCGCAAAGCCGCACAGTGCGTAGGTCGCGATGATCACCGAGCGCTCCTGCATCTGGTCCTTGATGTGCGTTAGCGTGTCGTAGGCGATGAACTCGGTGAGCACGATCTTCTTCCCCAGAAGCGAACCGAAAAGGGCGGCGTCCGACCAGGGCACCCCCATCAGCCAGGCCAGCGGGGAGAAGACCCATCCCAGGATGGTGGCTATGTTCAGTTGCTTAACCCCGTGTTCCGCAAGGAACGAGGCCACCGGCCCCCATTCGCCCAGCTTGGTCAACGGGTAATCGCACATCGCCAGCAAGGCGACGAACGCCAGGAGCATGGCCGCGACGTTGAGGGCCAGTCTCAGCCCGTCGCCGGCGCCGCGGGTGGCGGCGTCGATCACGTTGATCGTCTCTTTCTCGATGGCGACCCGCGCTCCACCCAGGGTGAGCGGTTGGCCCAACTCGGGCACCATGATTTTGGCCATCACGAAAGCCGCCGGCGCAGACATCACCGAGGCACACAAAAGGTGCTTGGCGAACGCGATGCGCGCGGCTGGGTCGTCTCCGCCCAGCATGGCCACGTACGCCGCGAACACGCTGCCCGCGATGGTGGCGAATCCGCCGGTCATCAGGGTCATCAATTCGGATTCGGTCATCTTGGCAATGAACGGCCGCACGACCAGCGGGGCTTCGGTCTGCCCGACGAACACGTTGGCCGCCATCGCCAAAGACTCCGCCCCGCTCACGCCGAGCGTCACACGCATGACCACCGCTACGGCCTGTACGATCCGTTGCATGATGCCCAGGTGATACAAGACCGACATCAGCGACGCGAAGAAGATGATGGTCGGCAGTACCTTGAAGGCGAAGATGAATCCCAGGCTCGCGTCGCCGTACAGCGCTTGGCCGACGGCCCGATGGTCGAAGAGGGGACCGAAGATGAAGCGGGCCCCGTGATCCGTGAAACTCAGGATGGTGGTGATGCCCGCCGCGATGGCCTCGAAGAACGCACGGACCACCCGCCCGCGCAGAACGAGGAGCGCGAGCACGAACTGCAGCGCCGTGCCGCCGAGGACCACCCGCCAGGAAATGCGTTTGCGGTTGGACGAGAGCGCCAGCGCTATCCCCACGAGCGCCAGCAAACCCGCCACCCCGGTGAACCGTCCCATGTTAACATCCTTTCCCAAGCAGTCCCAAGTCGAACGTCCAAGGTCTAACCCGGATGGTTCGCTGTCTTGCCCCACGATTTTGGGCTCTGGACGGACCCCGGCTACGTCTTGGGTGCGGACAACGGCAGCTTGGCGAGCAACCTGGCCACCTCTTGGAAGCCGCCCCTGCCGGAGGTGAGGACGAGGTTGAACACGGAGTTGACCACGTCCAGAAACTCGAGCATAGCCACCAGCCGGTGCCGGTATTCGAGCGCCTCGTCGCGCTCACGTCCTTTAAGCTGTTTCAGGTCAGCGTCGATCATCTCGTTACAGCGGCGGATGGTTTCCAGGATGGGCTCCACTTCACGCCGGCGGCGTTCGCGGGTGATGGTCTCGAACATCTGCCATACGTCGGACTCGGCCTTGAAGTATTCCTTGCGGTCGCCGCGGACATGGAGGCGTTCAATCAGGCCCCAGCGGGTCAGCTCGCGCAGGTTTATGCTCGCGTTGCCGCGGGAAATCTGGAGTTGGTCCATCACATCATCGGTACACAGGGGGTGGGTGGAGACGAACATCAGGGCGTGGATTTCCGCCATGGTCCGGCTGATGCCCCATGACGCCGCCATCTCCCCCCAGCGGCGAATGAAAAGCGCCTTGGATTGGTCGATCACGCTTTCAGACATCGCATGAATTCCAATAGCAATTGAAGCAATCGTATATTCCGTGCAAACAGATGGCAAGCCCCTCCCCAGCGGGTGATCGTGCTGAGCGCTGAGCTCGAGGGTCGCGCCGCGACTGTAAGAAAACGGACAACACCTGGCGGATTGGAGATTGAAGAGCGCCGGAGGTGCGTACCCTATGGCTCGGCTCCTTGGCCGCCTGGCTGATAGCTGAAAGCTGATCGTTGATCGCTAATAAAAGTCCCAGGAGGGAACCGCCCTTGCGAGCTGTGCCCCCCTGGGAGGGAGAGAGAGAGCTTTATGAGTCGGCCCGTCAGTCGGGCCTGTTCGCGCGTAAGACCCAGGCGAGGGCTGTCTGGCCGGACAGCCCCAGCCTGGGCGGGAGAGAGAGAGCACTAAGATCGTCCCGCCGCCCGTGCGCGGCAGGCTGGTTCTCCATGAGATCCCATAACTGCGACCTCTGCATTATAACACCCTTCGACCGACCTACTAGCGACCGGCACGTTGGCTCTCCTCGCAGGCCGTTCGCGCGGGATTTTCGATTGCCGGCCACGAGGGTTCCCCCTCTACCTGCGACACAGATTCGAGACATCCCACCGGAACGATCAGTGGCGCATGAATCCCCGACACTTCGACGATCGCGAAACGATCTTGCTGATTGCCGCCGTCGCTGAAGAAGACGATGTTGCCGACCACCTGCAACTCCGGCCCCATCGCGCGGACCGTCTCGATGAAGTCGGGACATACGGCGTTTTTCAGTTTGAAGCGAACTGATTGGCCGGAGATGAGTTTCGTTGACTGCACGGCGGAGGTCTCCAGGGGCGGCGTTGGCTTTCATGCTCATCTCTCCCGACAAGGAGCAGGTGGCAAGGGTCATGCCAGTCGACCACAATGACGTAGAATGAAGCCATCTCTAATGTAACTGCCTGTAAAAACGGATGTTATATGTATAGCCGCAAGCGCTTCCCTCGACGGCTGCCGCTCGTCGCTCATTGTAGGCTGTGCCAAGCCTGGCACTTCTGTATCGGACCCCTACTAGATATTGGGCGTTGCGCCATCACGAAGGGGCCGTGGCACCCATCTGGGGCGGGAAACAACCTGTGTGCTGCACGCGGCGCGCGTGTGCAACTCCTTGCACGGCAATTGGTTATTGCGTCGCCACGTCCACAATTCCACCGGCCAAGCGCAGGCTACCCAGGACGATGTCCCAAACGCCGCCGGTGCCACATCCGGCGCAGATTAACGCGGCAAGGAACGACAGGCAGACGGCGCTCATTCGAATGGGGCGGATCCTCATCTCTCGTTCTCTGTGGTGACCGCGTTCGGATCATAGAACTGCATCTTCCCGGGCACCTTTCCGACGGGGGTCTTCGCCGCGACATCGAGATAGCCCTGGCGTTCGGTCTTGTCGGCGATGCGGCGAACGGTATTGATCAGGTCGGTGACGGTATCGGTGAACAACACCAGCTTCTCGTAGAGCCGATCGTCGCGCAGGAACTTGCCGGCGCTCCCTTGGCCGTCCGCCAAATCCTGCGAGACCCGATTAAGGTTGGAGGTCACCGCGGCGAGGTTATCCAGCGTGGGCATGAGCTTGCGGCTGATTTCATCGACGTCGGCCGTGGCCTGGTCGATTCCTCCTTCGATCTTGGTGGCGATGCGTCCACTGCTGTCCTTGACCGTCGCGGCGGATTCGCGCAAGTCGGTCATGGCCAGCCGACCGTCCTCGGTTATCCGGCGGATGTTCTCGACGGAGTCGCGGAGCCCGCTTTTGACGTTCGGGTCGCCAAGCACGTCGTTAAAGTGTTTGAGGGTCTTGTCGAAGCGCTGGATGACGGTGTAGAGATTGGCGGTCATGCGTTTGGCTTGGGCGGGGTCGTCGACCAGTTCCATCGGGCTTCTCTTGAAGATTTCGTGGAGGTCGTCGGCGACGGGCGTAAGGGCTTCGGCGAAGTTGCCGATTTGAATGACCATTTTGTCGGCATCGCTCATCAGCGTTTCCGGGACAATCTCGTGGATCATGCTGCCCATTTTCCCACTGATACGGGCGTTTTCCCGAGGGAGCAACTCTTTCGCGCTGTCGGGTGCGACGAGGATTTCAATGCGTCCGCGTCCAATGCCCAACTCCGGTGCGTAGATCACCGCGGAGGCCCCCCGGGGAATGACGTACTGGTCCTTGATGAGGGCGACGATGGTGACCCCCTGTCCCGGGCTGGTCGGACTGGCAAACTTCAGGATCCCCACCCGCCCGACCTGAATGCCGTTCAGGGTGACCGGCGTTCCCTCTGGAGCACCGCGGAGCTCGGTCACCTGGATCTCCAGAGGCCATTCCCGTCCGCCCAGCCACCCGGAAGCCTCACCGAACAACACCATCAGGGTTCCGAGAGCCGCCAACCCGGCGATCATAAACAGCCCGACCATGACGTTGCGTCGCTGTTCCTTCATCTCACACCTCGAAATCGGCCAAGGAGCGCACGATCTCCTCCGACGCACGGCCTTCGACGAACTCGCGGACCCGCGGATCGTCGGAGGCTTTGATTTGTCCCACCGTGCCGTCAAAGATGAACTGGCCCTGATAAAGCATCACGATACGGTCGGCCACCTTGAAGGCACTGGTCATGTCGTGGGTGACCACCACGCTGGTGACCACCAGCTCGCGCTGGAGCTTGCGAATCAGTTCGTTGATCCCATCGGCCCGGACCGGGTCAAGTCCGGTAGTCGGTTCATCATAGAGGATGACTTCGGGGTCGCGGGCGATGGCCCGGGCGAGGGCGACCCGCTTACGCTGGCCGCCGGAGAGTTCCGCCGGACGTTTGTGTTGAACCCCGTCGAGGCCGACCATGCGCAGCTTGCGGGCGACGATCTCTTCCACCTCCCTGGGGCTGGCGTGGGTGTGTTCCACGACGGGGAAGGCAATGTTCTGGGCGACGGTGAGCGAATCGAACAGGGCGCCCATCTGAAACAGAACGCCAAACTGGGTGCATAACTCGGCCAGGCGATGCTCGCCGGCGCGGTCGATACGCTCGCCGTGGAAATAAACCGCCCCGGAGTCGGGGCGCAGCAACCCGACGATGTGTTTCAGGATCACGCTCTTGCCGGCGCCGGACTCGCCGATAATGACGGTGGTCCGTCCCTTTCGCAACTCCAGGTCGATTCCGCGGAGCACCTCCAGGGGACCAAAGCGCTTGTACACCCCGCGCAACTCGATGATCGTCTCGGGGACGGCGTTGCGGGCGGGCAGGTTGTCGTCAGAAGGGGCCATAGGCATGACCTTCTTAGTTCGAGTGACTCCTTCTAACAAACTAGCACAGCAAGTCACACGTGTCGGTTTGAGAGAGCCTGACAAATGCTAACTCATTGCCCGACAAAAAATCAAACCAATGCTGGGAACAAAAAGCAGGAAACGCGAACCAAGAGAAGGCAGGGATGCCTCAGCTGGTTTCGACGTAGGGCAGCCATCATTCACTGGCCCCCGCCGGGGAAGGCACGTTGAAACGCTGCGAAGTCGGCCAGATCCACATCGCCGTCGCCCGTATCGCGTAGGGCGCCCGGAACATCAGCGCAGCGGCAGATGCCGCCCACGGGTCCTCCCCCGGGGCCGGTCAGACAAGAGACGAAATACCGCACATCGCCCAGATCCACAGCGCCGTCGCAGTCTGTGTCCAGCGGGGCATAACACATGTTACCGATCCCGCTGACCGCAGCGAGAGCATTGACACGTATCGGAAGCGGGAACGGGGGACAAGGACTGCTGGTGACGACTCCAGACCAATACATAGCCGACTCAATCTCGTCGGGGGACAGCCCTCCGCAGCCCCGCTGCTCGCACATCAATGCAGCTACGCCCGAGCAATGGGCGGCAGCCTCAGATGTGCCCCACCCGGTGGCCGTTCCCCCACCCAGCCACGGCGCGTCGATCCTAATTCCTGGAGCCGCCAGCCTGTTGCACCAACTCTGGTTCGAGAAGCAAGCGACCCGGTCCGGGTAGGTCGGATCATCAGCGCAATTGCGGAATGTGCTCCCATGCTCGGTTCGGTACGTCCCGATGTCGGGTTCCCGGCCGTAATCCGCGTCATAGACGGCCGCAACAGGTATGGCGGACGTGAGGCAGGCTGGAGAAGACATCCCGTTGCACCCTGCGTTATTCATGGTCGCCGCGAACGACACGATCCCGTAGTCTTTTGCAATAGAGAGGGCGGCCTCCAACTCCGCAGCCTGTGGATCCATCCAGTCGCAAGGACAATCGAGCGCCACGCCCACCGTTCCGAAGCTCATGTTGATCACACGAAGATTGTCGTACTCATTTCTGTGCGCGACAACGTAGTTGACGCCGGCTGTCCAATCTGCCGTATAACCGTTGTTAGTCTGATCCTGTACTTTGATGGGAAGGATGCACGCGTCCGGAGCAACTCCTTTGGAGGCCACGTTACCGTCGGAGGTGATGATTCCGGCCATGAGCGTCCCATGTCCGTGGTCGTCCTCGGCGCCAGCGTACTGGATTGTCCCGTTTCCGAGGAACGTGTAGCCCTCGCCGGCTATGCTGCTGACAAGATCCGGATGATCGGAGTCGATCCCAGTGTCCAAGACGGCTACCGTCACGCCCCTTCCCGTAACACCAAGGTCGGCTTGTACCTGGTCGGCCCCGATAAAGGGAACGCTCTCGCTGAGCGCCCCGTGACCGGGGCGACTCGGCCCCACCCCCAACACATTGGGGTCCGTGCCCAGCTTATCGAGCCCGCCCCGGGTAATGCGGCCCGCCAGTCCCCCCGAGACTTCGTACCGGTAGACCACGGTGAACTCCTCCGGCGCGAGGCGCTCTAACACGCCGTCTTGGACCTGCTTGACCGCGCCCATCCTCTGCTCTAATGGCAATCCCCTTCCCACGGGCTTGAGGTGTGCGACCACAAAGGCAGTTCCGTCCGCACTGTTTTCAAGCTCCGGGTACACATCCGGGTGGATCGGTCCGTCAGATGGATTCCAAGCCCTGGCGCCGTCAGGGCCAGCGGGGAATGCGCCAGGTCGAGTGTCGGAGGCATCACTCGGGCGGGGCTCTCTGTTGGCAATGCCGCATGCCGCGCCGGCGTTCTCACTGGACGCCTCCACCAAGGCAAGATCGCCCGTAGCGGCACTGGAATCCGCACCTCCGCCGTAGCCCCGTCGGCTGGGCCCGACTGCAACGACGTCGGGGTCTGTCGCCAGCTTATCAAGCCCACTCCTGGCGATGCGCCCCCCAAGACCCCCGGAGATTTCGTACCGGCAAACCACGGTGAAATCTCCTGGCGCCAGTCGCGCAAGCACACGATCCTGGATCTGCTTGACGGCGGCCTTTCGTTCCTCCAGCGCCAGCCCCCCCGCCAAGCGCTTGAGCACCACGATCACGAAAACAGTCCCGTCCGGGCTGTTTTCGAGCTCCGTGTACACATCGGGATGAATGGGCCCGTCGGCCAACGTCCAACCCCCGCCAAGCATCTCCGGCTCCTCTGACGAATCGCTGCTGTTACCGATGCTTGGGCTGCTCTGCGAGCCCCCGTCCCTTTGTGTGGATCCCGCCGGCACGGGCAGCACCCTGGGACCGCAACCATCCCCAGCGGCGTCGCTGGGGGGACCGGATCTCCCCAGGATGCTACTGACCGGTAGAGTGAGTGCCACGCTAACGACTTCGGCGTCGGCCTCCAGCTTCGCCAAACCGGTTCGGTTGACGCATCCGATGAGGCAGGGGACGGTTTCAAACCGATAGTCGACCTTCAATTCGCCCGGGCCCATGCCGGCCAGCAGGCGGTCTTGAATCCGCCTCACCGCGGTCCTGAGTTGCTCGCGCGTGCGCGGGATCGGACCAGAACGTTGTAAGTTTACGATGACGTAAGCCGTCCCGTCCGGGCTGTTTTCGAGCTCCGTGTACACATCGGGATGAATGGGTCCGTCGGCCAGGGTCCATGCTCGCCTCCCTATGGAACCCGAAGAAAGCGCGTCGCCCGGCGCTGCCGAATCGACGCCTGTACGCGGTTTTTCCTCGCAGGCGTCATACACGGTATAGAATCTCTCACCGGATTGCCCCCTAAAACCGAGATTGTCGATGGGCGGTTCAGATTCCGACGCCCCGCCGACATCTGGCGGCGGTGTGACTGCGTCGGAATCGTTTGCCGCAAGAACCCTCGTGCAGGTGATTACCATAGCACCCGTAAACCAGAACATTTTTCGACGCGATGGCATGTCATGCGCTCCTCAAAACATCCTTGTATCTCCCTCCTGCACCCACATTTGGGTTCGGAGCAAGATTGAAGTGCAGATGTCTATATTCTATTATGGGCCTATCAGACCTCCGAGTCAAGCGAGCGGTGCTGGATTCCGCCGCCCCGCTGGGGGCTGGGTCAATTCCCGCCACGCTGACCCAGGGCTCGCCCTGGGCTTCGTTCCGTCGTCCGCTCCGCGGACTCGCTCGGTCGCGGCATAGCACTCGCGCATCTGCATGGAGCATTCCCCATTCCTGCTTAGGTAATGAGGGACTTGAATCCGTACAACGTGTTGTACAGTCCTTGGAAGAGGGTGCCCAGGAAGAAGTCCGTGACCAGAATGGCGATGAAGCTGGTCACGAAGGATTCCGTGCAAGCCCGCCCCACGCCCTCCGCCCCAGCGCGGCAATGAAAACCCTTGTAGCAGGCGATCAGCCCGGTCGAACCACCGAACACGACACTCTTGATGAACCCCTCCAACACATCCCACCGCTCCACGGCGTCACGGACGAAATACCAATAGGGCTCGTTGGGGACGCCTTTGAGCATGACCGCGATGAACCAACCGGAAGCCGCCCCGATCAGGTCGCAGAAGAAGGTCAGCAGGGGACTGAGCAGCAGACAGGCCAGGAACCGCGGGACCACCAGGTACCGGATCGGGTTCACTCCCATGACCCGGAGGGCGTCGATTTGCTCGGTGACGTTCATGGTGCCCAATTCCGCGGTCAAGGCGCCGCCTACCCGGCCGGCGAGCATCACCCCCGCCAAGACCGGTCCGAGTTCCTTCACCAGGGTCAGGTTCACCAGCACCCCCATGCGCTGCTCGAAGCCGGCGGCGGCGAGTTGACCGTAGCTCTGAATCGCCAGCACCAGACCCACGAACAGCCCGGTAATCACGATGACCGGTAGAGTGCGGTTGCCTACCTCGAAGAACTGGGGGATGACGATCCGCCAACTCTTCCAGCGGGCCAAGCTGGTCACCAGCCAGCGCACCATGCGCGCGGCAAAGAGCCAGAAGCGACCGAAAGCGTCGAGCGACTGGAGGGTTTTGGATCCGACGGCAGCAAGGACGGGCAAGGACATTGTCTTAGGGGTCTCGCAGACCCGCTCCTCCACCACGGCGGTCACCGAGCGCTTTGTAGCCGGCGCGCGCGCGCCTGTCAATTGACGGCCCGCCGCGGCCACGCTCCCTCGAGCTCACGGGTTCTCCGTGAACCGCAGGCGAACATGGGCCTGGTAGGAGCCGACGCCTTGCGGCGTGACGGCGACGGTGGCGAATGCCAGATGGCGACTCAGGCCCTGCAACCGCCGCAAGGCCCGGACCACGTCGGCGACCAGTTCCTCTCGGGGATCGACCGGTCGCTCCACGAACACTTCCACGTCGGTCAAAACGCCCGCGCGCTCCAGCCGCAGGGTGACGACTTCTCCGTCAGCCAACTCCCGGACGCGGCGCCGCAAATCCTCGCTGGCGTCTTCCAGATCGAGCACCGTGCTGTCGAGGGCCACGAGATCGTCCCCGCCCTCGACCAGCCCGGCGCAGGGACCGTCCTCGTAGACTTTGGCCACCGGTACGCGCCCGGCTCGGGTCTGTGGCGCCAGCCCCAGTCCCAACCAGCGCCCGTGGCCCGACTCCCCCTCGGGTCCTCTGGCGTAGAGGTTCAAAATCGAATTCGGCTGCTTCTCAGCCTTGTCCAGCCATTCGCCCAGCACCGCCGCCGCGGTGGCCAACTGACCCATCCCCAGGACCGTAGGCCCACGAGGCAGCAGTCTTAAGCGGGCCACGTCGGCGAACTCCTCCAGCACAGGCTGCCCCCCCTGATGGGCCGAAATCAACTCGCGCAGGTGGTCCGCGTTACACGCCATCAGCAGCCAGCCGTCCAGGGCCGTGTAGCACGGGCGCAGGGTGGAGGCCAGGCGCAGCGCGGCGCTGGTGGGCGGTTCCGCCTTCAGGTAGTCGGCCAGTTCGACGATGGTCACGTCCGCGCCGGCGATCTCCTTGGCCGTGATGCGTAGCCCGTTTTCGTCCTCCGCGGCGCGCTCCGCATTGAGCGCGTCGGCCCATTCTTCGAGGGCCACATCCAACGCATGCTTGACCCCTTCGGCATCGGCGGACTCAAAGAGTAACCCCAGCGAGGAGCCTCCCTCTTCGGCGAGGAAATCATGGCCCCAGACGAACACCACGCGTGGGCCGATCTGGCTCACCACCTCCCGCCTCAGCCGGTCCACATCCAGCACCTCGGTCAGAAACGCGGCGGAGGATCCAAGGGCGGAGTCGGGGGGCGCACGCATCAGGCGTTCGAGGGCCGCATCCAGCTCGAGCGCGGTCGCCCAAACCACCAGCGTCGAACGCGGAAGACGTTTAAGCCACTGCATATCCACGCGCGGGCGGGTCCTCTCTCCCGGTGCGGCCGGCGACGCCCGGAGGAGAAAATCGACCCGGTGGCTCTGTGCGTACATGGCGACCACTCCCGCACGCCATTCGGGCCAGAAGAAGGGGGTCGGCGGCTCCGGTTCCGGCGCAGGGGCCGTGGTGGGCCCGAAGGCTGGAGCATCGGCGACCTCCGAGGCCGGTGCGGTGGCCGGCGGTGAGGCCGGTGCCGTAGTGGTCGGGCGGGCCCCCGTCGCAAAGTAGAAGAACCCCTGAGGAGTCAGCTTGGGCAGTTCCCGCACGCGCGCCGCAAACTGGGCGTCGTTCAGCAACGACTCCCGCCCCTTGCCCTGGAGCAATTCGAGACAGCGGGAGAACCATTCCGCTGGGGCGTCCTGCTGGGCGATGAGTACCGTGCGCCCGTCGGTGGCCAGGCGCAGGCCCCGGGTCGTCTCATAGAGGCTCAGACCGTCCTGTTGGGTTTCGTTCTCGACCATGCCGGGGCCGACCAGGCGCCGTAACGCGGCCCGACTCGGGACCTGAATGAGGAGCACGCTGTGGGAAAGCTGCGTCCAGGTCGGCGCGACCAAGGCCGCCCGCTCGCTGAACAATTCGCGCATCGCTTCCGCCGATTCGCCGGCCAGGTTGGCCACCAACACGTCGTACCAGTCCGGCGCGTCGTCCGGCCCGCCGAGTTCGCCGCCCAGCAGAAGTTGCAGGAGTTTCCAGGCGTTTACGTCGCGCAGCTCGGGGTTGATGCTCTCCGGGCGCTCGATCTGGACGAACAGTCCACAGTCTGCCGGCGCAAAAGCGGCCAGCGACCCTGGAAGTACCCGCGGCGTTTGAACCTGGGCGGAGGTCAGGCCGGTGAGAACCGACCACGCCACGACGGCCACCCGAAGAGGACCGCCGCGCTCGAGGCTAGATGTCTTCAATGCTCTGCTCGGGGACGGCGGCACCCTCCGGCGGCACTTCGGGGTGGCCGGGCTCGAAGAGGTCGGGTTGGTCATGGGCGTTCTCAGGTTGCTCGAGCCTCATCTCTTCGTGAATCTGCGGGGTAATAAAATGGTAGATCTTTTTGAGAGATGATGCGTCACGGCGCCATTCTGTCAAGGCCCGCTCAATCTGCGCCTGGAAAGTGGCCTGCGCCGGGGGCGGCCCTTCGGTCTGCGCGGAGGCCTTCGAGGGACCCATGCCGCCTGACGGCACGCCGACGTGGGGGGTCACGTAGCGCACGCCCGCCACTCTCGGCTCCGGCCGGTTGAAGTAGACCGCCGCCGCCAGACCCGCCGCGGCGGCGAGCAGCCCCGCCCCGAGGCGGAGCAACCTTCGCCGGTGAAGCGCGGGCAGGCGCGGTCGTTCGGAAAGACAGGCCAGCAAACGCGAGGCAAACTCGTCGTCCAGCGGGGGTACGCCGTCGTCGGCGGCGATCACCTCCCCGGTCACCTCCAGGAGGGCCAGTTCGTGGCGGCATGCGGGGCACCGCAGGCGGTGGGCATTCAGCTCCGTCTCCAGCGCATCCGAAAGTTCGCCGTCCAGATGGGCGTCGAACAGGTGGCGGGCATCATGGCAGGTCAAACCGGACATACCGTCCTACCCTTCTCCGGGGACCGCGTCGGGGCGGGAGGACTCGATCCGGCTCTACAGCCACGGCGAGGCCTCAACCCGACACGCCCTCTGAAAGGTTTTACCCGGCGGTGCCCGAGAGGATGCGGAACCCACCCAGGTTTTCCGCCACGGCCGGCGCGAGCAATTCCTTCAGACGCGCTCGCGCCCGGTGCAGGTGACTCTTCACCGTGGACACCGGCAGTTGGAGGACCTGGGCGATCTCCGCGCAGCTTTGCCCCTGCCGATAAAACAGCAGCACCGTGGCCCGTTGCGGAACGCTTAATTGGTCCACGGCCTCCCATATCCACTTCTTCAGCCGGGCGGCCTCCTCACTTTGAGCGGCCTGCCCGGTCGGATCAGGCTCACTCGAGGGGAGCAGGCCGAAATCCATTTCGCCGGTCAGCGACCGCTTGCGACGCAGATGGTTGAGGCAGAGGCGATACCCAATCGTGAACAACCAGGTGCTGAAGCGATAGCGGTCGTTGAACGAGTCCAAGGCGGCGAAAGCCTTCAGGAAGGTCTCTTGAGAGACTTCCTCGGCGTCGTGACGGTTGCGCACCATGCGCCACACGAAGGCGTGGAGGCGCTCCTGGTGCCCGTCGATCAACGCGCGCAGGCTCGCGGCGTCACCGCGCTGCGCTCGGCCGATAAGCTCGACCTCGTGCGCTCGATCCAAGGCCTCCGCATTCATCGCGTCACCCATCCTCCCTATACTTCATCGAACGCCTGCGGTTGCAATCTTTGACCGACCTCTTAGAATCTCACCGCAAGGGGCACCGCCGGAACGGCGCTCCATCAACGCATCCTACGCGATAAGCTCTGTCCGATCAAGCAGTTATGCCGGAGAAGCCGCCGACAACCCCGCGTATCCAGAACCGCAAGGCCTGGCACCGCTTCGAAGTGCTCGAACAATTACACTGCGGCATGGTCTTGTGCGGCACGGAAGTCAAGAGCCTGCGGGCCGGGCAAGGCTCGCTGGACGAAGCTTTTGCCCGCATCACCAGCGGCGAGGTCTGGCTGCTGGGGTTCCACATCGCGCCCTACTCTCACGCCCACACCGCCAACCATGAGCCCAAGCGGCCGCGCAAATTGCTCCTCCAACGGCGTGAGATCCACAAGCTGGAGACCAAGGTCACCCAGAAGGGCCTGACCCTGGTGCCATTGGAGGTGTACTTCAGCGCTCGAGGTCTGGCGAAAGTGACCCTGGGGCTTGCCAGGGGAAAATCCCGGGCCGACAAACGCGAGTCACTCAAAAAAACTGAGCACCAGCGTGAGATGGACCGTGCCCTCCGCCGCGGCAAAAGGAAGTAAGCGCGCCTAACAAAAAGATGTGGGACCGGCAAGATATGGGACCGGCAAGATGTGGGACCGGCAAGATGTGGGACCGGCACGATGTGGGACCGGCTTTCTAGCCGGTCAAGCGTAGGTCGGCAGGGTGGCATGGCCGCGTCTTCGCGGCCATGTTGGACACCCAGGGAAAGCATGTCCGCTCAAAGCAGCGGACATGCCACCCACGCACTCAAAGCAGCGGACATGCCACCCCCTGCAGCATTCGTGTGAGCGTCGGGTGGACGTGCCCATGACTCAGACACAGAAGTACAAAACGTGCCGGCGTTCTAACGAGCCGGGCGATGCGCACGAACTGACGTTTTCGTGCTTTCGGCGGCTGCCGTTGCTCTTGAAGGATCGCACGCGCATGTGGCTCATCGAAGCGATTCAGCGCGCCCGCGTGCGCTACGCGTTCGATGTCTGGGCTTACGTGATTATGCCCGAACACGTCCACCTGCTCATTCGCCCGCGCCGAGCCAACTACAGCATCAGTCGCATTCTGACGGCGCTCAAGTGGCCCGTGGCGTTCCACGCGCTGCGCTACCTGCGCGAACACGCACCCGACTGGATCGCGCGGCTGACCGATCAGCAGCCCAACGGTCGTCTGGACGTTCGCTTCTGGCAGCGGGGAGGCGGTTACGATCGCAACGTGCGGAACGAGAAGACGCTTGTGGCGATGATTGACTACATCCATGCGAACCCCGTGCGGCGTGGCCTGGTGAACACGCCATCAGATTGGCACTGGTCAAGTGCAGCGTGGTATGAAGGGAGACGCGATGTTCCCTTGGCAATCGACGACACGATGGTATAGATTCGTGCTATGGCCTTTCAGCGTGGCATGGCCCTCAGAGGGTGGCATGTTCGCAGCCTTGGGCGAACATGTGGTTCTCAGGCGAGCTCACAGGCTGGCAGGGTGGCATGGCCGCGTCTTCGCGGCCATGTTGGACACCTAGCCGCGGCATCCCGGCGGAAAGGGGAAAGGGGAAAGGGGTCAGGCTTACTTTCTCGGGTCTTGCAGTTCTCGTGGGCGCCGGGTACCAGTGGGGGCTCGTCCCCCAGTGCGCGTCTGCCAACGCTCTTGAGCAGTGCGTTGGGTTCGTCATCGACGCACCTTCTTTCCGGCCCCGCGTCTCGCACCAAGTGCGTAGTGCGTCGTGGACGCACCTTATATCGAGTCACCGCCTGGGCTTCAGCCTGCACGGCTGACCGATCGTAGCCGGGGGCTAGCGCAGTGCCGCCCTCGGCCTGAAAACCACAGCTTGGCACGCCGACGGCGTGCTGTCCTCTAGCCCAGGGTTGTTCCGGCGTGCCGGAACTACCCTGGGAAAACCGGGCCCATCCCCAAATCAACCCCAAGGGGGTTGTGTTGACCGGAGAATGAGCCGCAACCCCGTTGAGGTTGCGTGGGCTCGCACCGCGCCGACCCAGGGTAGCGC
>JAZDKM010000441.1:0-18085 GCA_043803085.1 Planctomycetota bacterium | reverse complement strand
TACATAGATATCACCTGCGGCCCGAACCGTCAAGGCCGCGGCCCGTCCGCCGCATCCCCGACCGCGGGCACCTGGTCACACGCAATTCACTCCGGGATGACTACGAAATGGCCAAACCCCAGGGGCGGGCTTTGCCCGCCGGAAAAGAATGTCGGGCAGAGCCCGACCTACAAACCTTGACGATCACAGCAAGGGTCTGCGAATCACCCGGTGTGCCGAAAGGCGGCTTTGACGATTCGGGCCCGCTGCGGCGAAGTCAGGTCCTCGAGCGCGCGTCGGTAGTCCGCCGGGCGATAAATACGGCTCAGCCAGCCCCGCACGTCCAGTTTCCCCGAGGCGATCAGGTCGAAAACGATTTCGTAGGTGTGACGGGCCTGCCCGTCGTTTTGCTCGATCTGGTGCCCGTAGGCGCCCAACACCGTCAGTTCCGACATCCAGAGCGAGGTGGAATCGACGATACTGATTTGGGTGGTGCCCACTTCGATCACCGTGCCGCGAGCGCGCACGAAATTCATGCAATCGGTCAGGCTCCTTCCGGTGCCGACGCAGTCGTAGGCCACGTCGAACCCGCCCACCATAGTCTGATGACCAAACAGGGCGGGGATACGCCGACCGCCGATGGCCGCCGCCACCTGGTCGTAGCGTGTGGCGAGGGAAGCGGCGCGCGGACTGAACAGCACGGTGTTGGCCCCCGCGGCGCGCATCTCGTCCGCCTGGTGCGGGTGACGCACGAGCGCGGTCACGGCGCAGCGACCACCGCACGCCCGTAAACCGACCACGATCCCCAGCCCGATGATTCCACCGCCGACCACCAGCACCTGCTCCTGATCGTCGGGGATGCGCCGCAGCACGGCGTGGAGCGCGCAGGCCAGGGGATCGACCAGGACGGCGATCTCATCGTCGATCTCGTCCGGCACCGCGTGCAACTGGGAGTGGTGGGCAACGAAATAGGGGGCCCAGCTACCCGAGGTGAAGTTGTTCATCCCCACCATGGTGCCCGCGGGCAGCCTGCCCCCGGTGATACTCTCGCACAACGAGAAACAGCCGCGGGCGCATGGCCGGCAAGGCGGCTCAATGCCGCGGACCACGCAGGAGATGGCCGGTTCGACCACAACTCGCCGGCCTACGGTCCAGCCTGGGACCGCCGAACCTACGGCGTCCACGGTGGCTACGTTCTCGTGGCCGAGGATGATCGGGAAGCTGGTCAGCGAGCGGAGCACGGTGGCAGGGTGGCTGCGCTGCAGGATCAGCCCCAGGTCCGTACCGCAAATCCCGCCCAATACCGTGCGGAGGCGGACCCAGCCCTCGCCGGGCAACTCGGGGATCGGTATGTCGCGGTAGTGCAGGCCGGAACACGCCGACCAGTACACTCCGCGCCAGACGGTGCCCAGCGCCTTGCAGACCGTCCAGCGTACCCGGCCCGGGTTGTACACGAGCGCTTTCATATTGCGGTCTTATCATAATCGGGCGGCCCGTGCGCGTTAATGCGGTTTCCCTTTGACCCGTTGCGGAGTTTGTGGCCGTCGGCGGTCTTGCCGGTCGAAAAAAGGACGGCGTGTGGCACGTCCAAAGCCTGCTGAAGGCCGGGGGTGGCATGGCCCAAGCCCACTGAAAGCGGGCGCGGGCATGTCTGACCTTGCACGGGCATGACGTCTTCATCTACCCACGGAGCTTGGAACCGGCGCGCGGCCTGATAGAATAACCCTTTGTAGCGATCGACGAAATCCGAATCGGACCGGATCAAGGTGGTCCACCGCCATGGACGAGCAAAACCAAGCAGCCTTGGTCGCACTCGCGGCCCGTGGGGATCAGATCGCTCTGCAGCGGCTGATCGTGCATTGCGACGCGCTCCTGCGACGCTTCCTGCTGAGCAAGCTCGACCCGGCTTCCCGGCGCCACATCGACCCGGACGACGTGCTGCAGGACGTCTACGTCGCCGCCTTCAAGGCCGCCCGGCGGGCGCGTTTTTCCGGCCCCGGCGCCTTCTACAAATGGCTCGAACGCATCGCCCACAACCGCCTCAAGAACTGCCAGCGGGCGTTCCGGCAGGCCAAACGTAACGTGGGGCGCGAAATGACCCCGCGGCGCAGCCCAAGTACCTCCTACCCCGATCTTCTGGCCCGCCTGTCCGCCTCCGACAGCACGCCGAGCCGCCACTTGGCCAAAGCGGAGGCCAAGGTCGCGCTCATGTCCTGCCTGGCCCGGCTGACCGAGGACCAGCGCACGGCGGTTACGATGCGCTTCCTCGAAAGCCGCCCCGTCAAGGAGATCGCTGCCCGTCTAGGCAAGGCCGACACGGCCGTCTACATGCTGCTCCACCGCGGCTTGAAGGCCTTGCGCGAGTCGCTCGGCTCGCTCAGCCGCTTCTTGACGCACCTGTAGGAAGGACTCGGGACAAGAACGGGTAGAGCTGACTGTTCCCTACCCCGAATCGGGCGGAACGGGTATGATACCTTCGGAGGTGCGTGAGGGGCTGTGAGACCGTTCCAATGCACGCTTCTGTCTATGTCGAGACAACCGTACCCAGCGCCTACGTGACGCTGCGGATTGTCACGCCGGAGGTGCTGTGGATGGAGGAATGGTAACGATGGACCCTAACGAGTCATATCCTGACCGACTCATCGACGAGGTGCGGCAACGCCGGCGCGAGTTGTTCGCCGAGTGTGGCCATGATCTGCAGAAGCTCTACGAGTTGATTCAACGCCGCCAGGCCGAACACCCCCAGAAGGTCTTCGACCGCCGCAAAACCAAGGCGCCGGCAGCCCGGACTTCCTGAAGATCGGAGGGAGGCCATTGGGCTCGGCGTTTCAAAGCCCGCGGATGCTCTCCAGGCCGGGAACCGTCACACCCCAGAGACGTTGGTCATTGGTGAGGAAAACGGTCGCGCCCCCAGCAACAGCACAGGCCAATTGGATGGCGTCGGGCTGCCGGACGGAAATCGCTGCCCGGATGGCGGCGTAATGATGCGCCGCCGCACGATCGAAGGTCACCAGCTCGATGCTCGTCCCCGCGGTCAGCAAGGCGACGTAGCGGTCCACCAGATCGTGGCGACCGTGACGGAGCGGTTGGGCCAGTAGCTCTCCAAGTGTCAGCGTGGAGGTGACGATGCGGTGACCTTGAGCGCGGTATTCCTGGTACAGACTCAAGATCCGAGGGTGGAAAGTCGGATGTTCTTCGATGAGGTAGATGAAGAGGTTGGTGTCCCAGAAAACCTTCACTCCCAGCCCTCGCGCTCCCGGCGTTGGTACTCCACCGGGTCGACGCCCGCCCAGACCTCTCGCCCCAAGCCCGCCAGCGCCAGAATGGCGTCCCCGGTTGGACTCTCGTCGCCGGTCTGGATCGTGGCGCGCAGCGGAACGCCGGTTGGGAGTTCGACCGGTTCATCGGGGATCAGAACCTTGCCATCATATCGGACGGTCAGCCGGACCATAAGAGCGCTCCTCTTGCTTTAGTATACGCCCTCCACCGCCGGATCACAACCCGAGGTGGCTCTCGCAATCGCTGGGCTCGCGCGGGACGGGTCCATCAGCCTCCCGCATGGATTCCCGCTGAAAGGACTGTCACACGGTGTTTGCCAGCGTCAAGACCCCGGCCGCGCCCTCCGGTCGGGCGTGAACGATCGCCCTCTTCCTGGTAGCGTCACCCCCCGGCCCCCGCCCTTACGGCGTTTCGACGTTTCGGCGTTTCGGCGTTTCGGCGTTTCGACGTTTCGGTGTTTCGACGTTTCCCTTGCTGCCTCTTGCCTCTTGCCTTTCTTCCCGCCCCTTGCCTTCTTCCCCATTTTCCGCGTTAGGTCCGGTCGCAGACGGTGTTGGTAACGATGGCGGGCAGGGGATCCGGGACACGGCCGGGTGAATCCGCCGGTCGGCGGTTGACCCGGTTGCCGCGGCGCTCGTGCGCCGCGGGCGAGAAAGCCTGTTGGCATTCTTGCGAGGCTCGCATCGAAGGACGCCGCAGCCCTCGCTGCCCGGAATGACGAGTTGCGGATGGGTGAGTTCTTGGTAAAGACAGGAGACGATGAGGGTTTCCCCGACCTGCTCCTGCCGAAGCAGTGGCAGGAGATTGTGGAGCGGTACGGGCTCACGACTCAGGAGCAACGCGTGCTTCGCCTTCTGTGCCGCGGGCTTGGCAACACGGCCACTGCTAGGCGGCTCGGCATCGGTTTGCCGACGTTACGCACTTACTTGAGATCTATCTACAGAAAGCTGGGCTGTATCGATCGGGTCGCCGTGATCCTCGCGCTCGTCCACGGCTTTGCGAAAAACTGAGTTATCTCATCCCTGGCGATGATTGACAGTTATCGGGTCAGTTGTGTAATCTACATAGCAATTATGCGGGTTACCTTGGAGGAGACACAGGTCGGAAAGAAACGCCCACAAGAAACGCTGGGGGTAGGACGGAAGACGCCTGCAATGACGAACGATCAGCCGAAGGGCATGGACAAGTACGATGCTGCCGTACGGAAATCGCTCGCGCGGGGCTTTCACGAACTACCAGGCTGGATTCAGTCGCCGCAGGCCCCGCAACGGGTTTGCAAGGCGGATTGGAAACCCTGTGCCCGATGCAGCCGAAGCATCCCGGTGACACGGGATCACCGGTACGATCCCCGCGCCGGGTTTCGGTATTTCCCCACCTGGAGCTACGTGTGCCCGTATTGCAGGCACGCTCACGTTGGAACCAAGGTGGACACTCCGGAGATTAACCGGCAAGTGTGCTGTTTTGAATGTGGTTGCGATATCGAGGTTCTCTATCGGTGTGAACGCTGCGGGTTCCCCAGGGGCTGGAAAACGGTGAATTGCCCATTCTGCGGGTCGCGTCAACCCGTGTTCATGCCCCACTGGCTAATACGCTGCGACGCGTTCCGGCTCGAGTGCGTCAAATGTGAGAACATCTTTGCGAGCTTGTGCATGTGCTGAGCGAACACGGGGGGCGTGGGCGGTCGGGCGCGACGAACAGGCTAGGTGGATAGGGCGAGTGGATCGCTCGCCCACAAAGGCAGAATGTCTCACTTTGACCGAAACCCATTACTTGACGGAGGATGAGCCATGTTCAGGAATGCAGTGACTTTGTCAATTGGTCTAGCGCTAGCATTGCTGGTCGGCTGCGGCGCGTCCAATGGGGGAGGCGGCAACCGCGATGATAATGCCAACCTCAGCGTGAACGACAACGGGCCCAACGTCAACATGAACGAGAATATCAACCCTAACGTCAACCAAACCGACAACAACCCGAGCGGGCCTCCGGAGAACGTGAAGGATGCTCTGCTTCAGGCGCTCGACAAGCAGGACGAGGAAAGCCTCGCTATATTCGAAGGTTTGGTCTCCGACCTGTACCACAACCTATCTCCGGCGAGCGCCTGCCTAAGAGTACAAGATGAAATAGCTGCCGCCATCCAAACTACCGATGACCTGCGAAAGCTTGTGGAGCTGAGCGAGATGGCAGGAAGGACTGTCAACCAAAATCCTATGGCCAAGGTCAACACGCAGCTTCGCTCATCAAGCTCGGTCTGGGTTATCTTTGTGAACGGGATAGACAACCCCTACCCGTACTTCCTGAACGCAAGCGGAAACTTTGAAAAGGCACTCAATCAGGAGGTTGGCGACATCGAGTATTTTGGATTCTACAACTGGTCAGCGAGCGATCTCTGCCCCCTGGTCAGGGAAACGTACAAGTCTGGAGCGTATGCCAACCTCTGTGAAGCAGCTGCATACGTGTTCGACTTGGCTGAGGCTCGCGCGCAAATGTGGGGCAGCAGGCCGCCGACCTCACAGGTCCAGGTCGACAACCTTATATACATCGCAGAGGCCATCATGGGGGGAGGAGACAGGATAATCTTCGTGGGACATTCTCAGGGTAGCCTGTTCATACGAGATGCCCTGCAGGCTCTTGGGAGCTACGAAGGTATGTATCGGGTAGTCCTAGTAGCTACCCCTATAGAGATAGAAGGGGCTGAGGTGGTACAGATGGAGGGCGACATCATTTTGCTGGTACCGGGCAGACCCGACGCAAATGTACCCAATCCGGTTGGCTTCTGGTGTCCTGTAGCGTGGCTTACGGATGCTGGGTGCGACGGCGCGGCCCGGCACAACTTCATGGACAGCTATCTCAAGCCCGAGTCACAAGCCGCGGAGGGCATCATGGAAGCAATCCGAGGATTCGCAGATGAGTTAAGAAGCGCTGGCTGCAGATACAACACAGACTGCCCGCTAGGACTGCTCTGTAACACTTACACAGGGGGTTGCGTAGACTGCCTACATGACGGCGATTGCGGAACTGACGCAGAGTGCCATGATGGCAACTGTATCAGCATCAGCAGTCAGTTGCAAGTCATAGTGACAGCGAGCCGGTCTACGGCCTCACCAGGTGATGTCCTGGATTTTTGGGTGGAGATAAAGGGAGGCATACCTCCCTATGATTGCACCTATACTCCACCGTTGTCCACCGAGTGTCTGGTGATATTATATACCACAGGAAGTGGGACAATAAGCTTCAGTCATAACGCACCCGCTGGTGAATATACCGTTACAGTACACGCCTTGGATGCGGTATCCAATACCGCAAGTGGCACGGTCGTCATTCGGGTGGTTGGGAGTCCTGTTCCGGAGAGCGATTGCCCTGTTGACTGGGAGCCGAATCCAGAAAACGGGCACTGTTACAAGTTGAGTTCCGCGAGTGGGTGGCATGAGGCTGAGGCTGAGGCTGTGGCGCTTGGGGGCCACCTTGTTACCATCAACGACGCGGCCGAACAAGCATGGCTGGATTCGATGTGGCCCGTGCCACCATACGATAACCTGCATATTGGGCTACGCCTCATCGGGGGCGAGTGGCAATGGGTTACGGGTGAGACTCTCACTTACACCAACTGGGTCCCCGGCGAGCCCAACGGTGGAGGCTCAGAGCCGTACGGTGAAATCAACAATAACAGTGACTACCCTGGCGGGTGGAATGACTCTGGTTCCTCCACCCAACGCGCGATCATCGAATGTGAAGAGGGTTGCGGCGGCGGTAGCCTGTGAAGCGGAGGTTCGATCGGCGATCGAAGATGGCACGTTGGATGGCCCGCCCTGCAGATGGTCGCCCGATGTTGCAATCGACGCATCACGGCGGCGGGGCGGCTTCCTTACTCCACCCCGCCGCCTCGTTGACGTATTCGCCGTCCTGGATGATCGGGAGGCAGTGGGGACGCCACTCGTCCTTGTTCCCCGTAGTGGCGCGCCAGAGTTCCAAGTCGTCCTTGACGGTTACCTCTGCGCCGTCTCTGAATTCCTCAGGTCTCTTGATGCCGAACCGGATGGCGAACTTGCAGTCCTCCCCCTCCGGACACGGCTCGGCACGCACGGCGTCGATACCGGCTATCTCTGAGGGTTCCGCGGTACGCGGATTTGTGCGTCCACCGGACACGTTCTTGACGCCCTCCGAGTGCGGGCGATCGAGGAACGCATACGCGCGGGGCAATACGGGCGGCAGGGGGATGCGGTGGGTGGCGGGCGGAACATTCAGCAGACACTCCCCGTGCATTTCCTTGGGATCGAGGATCATCAGCACCGGCACGATATCCCACTCAGTGAGCCGCTTCGTGTCTCCTTCTCGTCCGTCGTCGAAGCCGTCCAGCTTGTTGTTGAGCCCCTTGGCAATGATCGCCGGCCGGCCTTCGCCCCAGAAGTCGGGTTGCACCAGGATTTGAGCAATACTCCCCATGTGCCAGACGGTGGCGCGGACCTCCAAGGTACGTGGCTTGAGAATCGATATCCGCGTGGGATACTGGCTCCCCTCCATTGCCGCCACGACGATCTCGTCCCCGGGTTCGTCGTCCAGGTTACCTTTTGCCAGGCACATGCAGGCGAACTTCATCGACAGCTCGCAGTCAGGCCACTCCCGCACGGTCTTGGGCGACAAATCCAGACTCGCGACGAGGCGGCGTGAGCCGTCAAAAGCGTACAGGCACTTGCCCTCCCACGGGACCCACACCCCCGCCACCACCGCCTGCGTCCCTTTTCCATCCACGTCCACCAGCACCGCTTCGCTGACGTATTTTGCCTCCCGGGGAAAGTCATGAAAGAGCTTCGGTTCCGGGTCATCGCCGTATCGCGCCAGGATCGTCGTCGTGTTGACGGTCTTCCCAGCGCTGTTCACATAAGTCTTGACCTCGACATTCCTGAGCGGAGCAACAGGCGCGGACGGGGCCGTGGGACGGGCCGGCCCACCCCAGGGCCGCGTGACCAACCATGCGCCGCCGATCACGAGCACGGCAACGATGATGGCCTGCACAATCCCGCGCGCCTGCCGCCGCCTCTTCTCGGGGAGGGGCACGTCCCCTGGCTCCTCGAGGACCTTCAGCGCCTCGTCCGTCGAGGCAAACCGGTCTTCCGGCCGTTTGGCCATCAGGCGCAGGGCCAAGGAGGCCAGGTGCGCGTCGGCGTCGCGGTTGAGCTTCCGCGGTGGCGGTGGCTCGTCGTGCAAGATGCGATGGATGACGGCCGAGGGGGTGTCGGCCCGGAAGGGCGTGCGGCCGGTGAGCATCTCGTAGAGCACCACACCGGCCGAGTACAGGTCCGTGCGGTGGTCGATGCCCTCTTCGCCGCGGGCCTGCTCCGGGCTCATGTACTCGGGCGTACCGAGCACGGAGGCCGGCAGCGTTACTCGCGTCTGCCCCGAGACCATGCGGGCCAGCCCGAAGTCGGCCAGCTTCAAAGTGAAATTCCGAGGGCTGAGTGCCGGGTGCTGTGCGAAGCTGGCTCGGCAGGAGCCTCGCCCTCCCTGCCCGGTTGCCTCCTTGCCTTGTTGCCCTGTTGCCTCGTTGCCTGGTTGCCTCTCCCCTCGTGCCGCCTGCCTCTTGCCTCCTCTTACCCACCCATCCAGCAGGATGTTCGACGATTTAACGTCGCGGTGGATCAGGCCGGCGGCGTGAGCGGCGGCCAGGCCCGATAACAATTGGCGGAAGATGTTGCGGATTACGTCACGCGACAACGTGGGCGAAACACAAGAGTGCTGACTGCTGGGTACTGAGAGGGGAGAAGGCTGGAGGCGTGAAGACAGCTCGGCGGGAGCCTCGCCCTCCCTGCCTCGTTGCCTTGTTGCCTGTTTCCACTTGCTTCTTGCCTCCTGCCTCTTGCCTTCTTCCGCGCGGATCACTTCGCCCAGGGTCGGGCCGTCGATGTACTCCATAGCGATGAAGTACACGCCGTGGTCCTCGCCGACGGCGTGGATGGTGACGATGTTGGGATGCTGCAACCCGGCGGCGGCCTTGGCCTCGCGCCGAAACCGGGCCAACCCCGCCGTGTCCGCAGCCAACTCCGGCCGCAGGACCTTCAGGGCCACCGTACGGTTCAGACTTTCCTCGTAGGCTTTGAAGACGACGCCCATCGCGCCGCGGCCGAGGAAGGCAGCGATCTTGTAGGCCCCCAACTGGGCCGGGTAACGCGGGTCGGGCGAGCTACGCAGGAGACCCTGGGCGAGCAGCGATTCGAGTGCGTCGCGCGACCGTTGCAGGTTGCCGAGCATGTGGAGGTGCACGCGGAGTTCGTCGGCCACGTCGGGGTACTTGGCCAGCAACTCCGCTTCCGACTCGGCTTTCCCCCTCGCCCGGCGGTCGAGGAACTCACTGACAATCTGCCCGATACGTGCGTCGCGAGCATCCCCGTCTGTGGGCCGTACGGCAGGCATGATCGTTCTGCCTAACTTAGTGCTCCAACGCAGCTTAAGTTTCGGGTGTGCCACTGCTCTGTGAGCAGTGCTTTCCAGGAAGACTCCTGCGACCGGCACTGCCGAGACGGCAGTGGCACACGAGTGGGCTCGACTCCGAACCCGCAGGCTAAGGTCCGTCGGAGCACTAGTCGGTCGAGACCTCCTACCCTCTCAGACCCAATATACCCAAGCCGGTGGCCCACCGTAAAGGAAAAAGGGCTCAGCGTGATCTGCGGGCACGCAGGCCGCTACGAAACAATGCTCAAGCGAAACAAACCGTTCCGACGATAAACGCGCGGAACACCCGCAGAGGAGAACGAAAGCCATGACGACAGGCACGATAGATAACCGCTTATCTCTCCTGGAACTCGTAAACGAAAACACCGACCTGATCCTCTCCCGCCGTCCTGATCCGTGCGATGTCCCGGAACGCAGGACCCAGGCCAGGTTCGAGCCCGCAAAAGCGCTCACTCTGCGCCTCGACGTTCTGGGGGGAGTCTGGTCGGCCAAGGTGAAGGACATCTCCGCCGCGTCAGCCTGTCTCCAGTTGGACCCCGAAATCGCCACGCAGATCGAAAACGGCCAGCCGGCCTCGATCTGGCTGGAATCAAGGGCGGGGATTCCCCTCCGGCTGGAGGGCAGTCTGAGAACCCTGCGCAACCCGGACCGCACCGCGCCGGACGATCCGCTCCCGGTGACCTTCACCTGCGAACCGCACATGCCGCTTACTGCCCCTCCGGCCGCGAGGTAGCGGGACGTCCTTCCACCCGTGGCGACACGAAGCGGGTCTGCCGCGCGAGGTCCTCGGCCGTGATGCGGTAGATGGACCCTTCCTCGGACGTCAGGACCACATCGCCCCCATCGAAACAGCACGCCTCAATTTGCCCGCTTGGCGGGAGGGATACGGACCTGGGCGTCTCATCGACGCGCAACGTGAGGTCCTCGTTGACCGGATAAACGGTCAATTGGAAACCAGAGACGGTGACGAGATACCGCCCGTCGGCTGACAAATCCGCTCCCGTAATCCACGCGGCCCGCAAGTCCTGCACCTTGGCAAGTCCAAAGTGCCCGCTGTCCGCGGGGGTCAGGCGGTAGACGGCGGAGGTCGGCCCAGCGGTCTTGCGAATGATGTAAATCTGCTCCCTACGGACGACCAGCGCCTCGGCGTCGAAGGGTTCCTCCGGGAACTTGTAGTGGTAGGTGACCACCGGTTTGACGGGCTCAATGCGGCCCGCGTAGGGATCGGGCTCGGCGAACTTGTAGACCGTGCGGACGCGCAGCCAGCCGAAGTTGTTCCCGATATCGCCGACATAAACGAATCCGTCGGCAATGGCAATGTCCTCCCAGTCGAGATTGACTGCCTCCACCACCGGGACCGTGGCCACCAACGTGCCGTCCGTTCGGATGGCGAACAGGGCCGCCGGGTTGCCGGAGTCACCGTGCGTCCAGAAGATGCCCTCGTACTTGAGGCTTTTCGCGATCCCGGACGATTCCTTGATGACCGCGTCCATCCGCCCTACAGGTGTGAAGGCTTTCTCCGGCGGGCGTTCAGGAGCTTGCCCGCCCACAGCGAGGGAACAGGTGATGAGCATCACTCTCTCCCAGCAACACCGTACAACGGTTGCACGCATGGTTTCCACCGGTCTCCTTTGCCGCCACGTTCGACGACCTTGCGCTATAGGCCCGGCTGGCCCCTGGTGGGCGCAACGGACTTGTGCTTCTTCGGCTTCTTCTTCTCGAAGAGCGTCTGGAAGGCGGCCTCGACGCCGCGGAGCGGCTTGGCGCGGATGACTGGTCCACTCAGCGGGCCGGTGACATCGATTTCCACCAGCTCACGGGAAGCGGCCTCAAAAAACTCAGTGATTACCGGTACCTCCACCCAACGGTGCGGGGTCACCGCTACAAGCGTCAATGCCACGGTTCCCGTGGCGGGCGTGATCGTACCCGAACCCACGAGGGCGAGGGTCGGGCCCTGAAAGATGATGTCCTCAATCTCCACGCACTTGCCGGTGATCAGGAACTCTGCGGACATCTCTTGAAAAGCGGGCTCCTGGGGAGTCCCGCGATGGAGCACGTTGAGAATGGCCAGTAAAAGCGGGAGCCGATAGAGGTTGCCGTTGCGGATGTGGACCTTGCCGCCGCCGAGGCGACTCTCGGGATCACCCGCGGAACCGGTCATGAAGAGATGCGCGTCCATGATGCCGGCGACGGCGTCATAGCGCGTGTCCGTACCTTTTCCGGCGCGGAGGAACTCACGCAGGTCCACGTCTTGCATCGTCGCGGTCACGTCGTAGCGGGTGGCCCCGGGCTCGAAGGCCACGTGCACGTCGGCTAAGATCAGCCCGCCGTATAACGCGCCGGACAGGTCCGCCAGTTCGAGAACGCCGTTCGCGGCCGAATGCTCCAGTCGCCCCCGGACGTTTTCCACCCGACGGTCGTTGAGGCTCAAGGAGTCGAGGGCGAAAGCGCCGGACACGGAGAGTCCTCCCGCAGCCTCGCTCACGTTGCCCGATCCCTGTAACGTGCCGACGAGGTCGGTGGCCCGCACGCCGGCCTCGAGGCCGACGCCGTCCAGCACGAGACGCCCCTCGAAATCCCAATCGGCCGAACTGGCATCGTGGGTGCGGTGATAACGCAGGGTTTTGAGCTCCAGGTCGAGCGCCCCCGTCGGCATTATCTTGTTCCAGGTCCGACGCCAGCGCCACGGAACGGCCAGACGCAGGTCCTCGTCCAGAACGACGTGCGCGCCCGACAGGGCCACGGTCCCCCCGACGGACAGGTCATCAAGCGCGAGCGCACCGTCGAGCGCCACCGTCGTGTCGCCGTGCGCCGCATGCAGATCGTCGATACCGACCCGTCCGGGCTCGACCGTCACCGTCCCCCGCGTGATGGTCAAGGGATAGGGAAACAGCATGGCGTTGATCGAGGCCCCGGCGGCGTCGATTATGGTGTGTTGGGTACCGACCGCCGCGTCTACCGGCCCCTCCTTCTCGTAGCGGGTGACTGATTTCAGCGGACCGGTGATCCGCAAGTCACGACAGACACGGCTCATACGCTCGGGCAGCGCGGCCAACAACGTCTCGTCCGCGATGAGATTCTCACACGTCACCACGATGTGTGAGTCGGCCTGCTCGGCGGCGGAACAGGAGGTTCCGCTGATCGTGACGGTACCCCCGCCGCGTTGTCCGGTGAGTTTTTCAAGGGTGACCCGCTTCGGTTGCACGCGCAGGGTCCCGGCCACGTGTTCGACGGGGACGGGAATGATCCTATAGGTCATCTGCACGTCACGTAGCGTGGCCGTCAGGTCGTACACCGCCTGTCCGGAGGAGGGGTCCCATGTGACGTTCCCGGCCAGATCGAAGATGCCCTGTGGCGTGAAAAGGGCGACCGGGGTCCGACCCTCCTGCGGTAAGGCGGCGAAAAGCTGGTCGTCGAAGGCCACGCCCTCGGCCTCGATCCGCAGATTCAGATCGGACAATCCCTCGCTTGCCAGGTCCGCGTAGCCGTCGACGACCACCCGTGCGGGGCCGTTGCGCCCGCGCAAGCGCGTGACGCGCAAGCGTTCGCCGGCGATGGCCACACCTCCGGAGAGTCCCTCGACGGGATAGGGGAACCTGCTGAACCGCGCCCGCGCGTCCGAAAGTTCGGCATTGATCGTCGTCACGTACGGCTGCGGATCCTGCTCCGTGCCCGGTGCTCGAGTCATGTCCACGGTGATGTCCGCCGCACCGGCCAGCTCGAACGTGTCCCACAACTGGCGATAGCGGGCATTCAGGGCCTCGTGCAAATCGGCATCCAAGCTTACGCTGCGGCCGGTGATGTGCAGGTCGGTCGCGGCGTACCAGCGCGTTTCGGCGAGCCAGCCGTTGACCACAACCGGAGCGCCGCGGTGGTCGCCCGCGAGTTCGCGGAGATACATGCCCTCGGGCGTGAACTCCACCGTTCCGGTGAGGTTGCGGACGCGGTACGGAAACTTCCGGTAGGACGCATCCGCGTGGAGCACGGTCATCATGCCTTTTGCGAGGCGAACCGGCCGGCCCGGACCCGCCTCCTTGACCAGGGCGACTTCGAGAGAGACCCGGCCATGGGGGTCGAAGTCGTTGTAAAAGCTGCTCAGCGGCCGCCAGCGCTCCACAAAACGCACCGCCGCTGCGTCCCCGGCCAGAACCGGCAGAGTGAAGTCCTCACAAGTGATGTTGGCTGACAAGCTGACGTCATCAAGGTGGGCACGCGGACCGAGTTCGCCCGCCAGAAAGGCGGAGACCCGGCAGGGGGACCCGTGGAACCTGCCCGTGAAACGGACGTCGGCCTGGCGCTGCGACAACTCCACCACTCCCTCCACGCCGTCGAAACGTAGATAGCGCTCGCTGAGCGGCAGCCGCCGTTCGACTTCGTCAGCGGGAATCGAGAGCGAGGCGTCACGCAACCGGAGCGTCAGCCGGCCCGGCTCGCCCTGGCCCGTACCCAGCGACATGTCGTAGCCCTCGGCTTTGATCCGCCCGCTCAGGCCGAGCAGGCTGAACCAGCGATCCGTATCCGGCACCTGCGTGGCGACGGCCAGCATGCCGGTCTCCAACGACAGCCAGGGTAGCCCGCCTTCCAGGTCTTTGAAGGACAGCGTACGAAGGTCGAGCAGGGACCGGCCCTCGGTGAGCTCGGCCCCTTCACGCTTCCACGCGAGCGTATAGGTACCCTCGGCGTCGTCGAGCGGGGTGGCCAGCAGGCCCAGGCTGATGCGATCCACATCCCGTCGCTCCCCGCCACCGTCGCGCGTGATGATGAGCGAGGCATTGCGCAGACGGACCACAGGCAGGGGCGGCCTTTCCGCGGATTCCCGTCGCGCAGATCCGCGAAGCATGTGGCCCATGTTATAGTCGCCGGTCTCGTCAGAGCGGATCAGATTACATACCGGGTTGACGGCCACCACCTCCTGGACCTTGAGCCGGCCCACCAGCATGGCCAGGGGATCGTGTTTCAGCAGCAGATTGCGGCAGTAGAAGAAAGGACGCTCGGGTGAGGAGGTGGGGCGGGTTGCTCCGCGTTCCGTGACCTGGACGCCGCCCAACTGGATGCCGTCGAAGAGCCCGAAGGTCGCACTTTCGATGTGCACTTCGCCATCAAGGAAGCGACCGAAATAGTGTTCGCACCGGCGGCGAATGTGCTCCGGGTCGGTCATCCAGGCATAGAGCAACGCCGCAGCCGCCAAGACGGACAAGGCTACGATGCCGCCCCAGTGCCGCAGGCGACCACAGCTCGCAACGGGTGACAGTGTCGGGACCATAACTGCGCAGGGCGGGCTCTGCCCGCTGGAACAAAGCGTCGGGCGGAGCCCGACCTACGACCCATCTTTCGAGCAGAGAAGAACAAACCCGTTTCTCTCATCATCTCTGCGCCTCTGCGTGAGACTCTTTCTTTGGACCCTGCGTCTCGGCGTGTGTTCTTCGCGCTCGTGCAGCCGCCCAAAGGCGTTGTACGGGCGCCGCGGCGAGCACCATCAACATCGGCATGGCCCCCAAGCGGTAGCGGACGCTGCCGATGAAGACCATGTGCAGAACGCTCAGATAGAGCGCGGGGAGCAGCAGATAGATGACCGCTCCACCCGCATGGGCGGTCGCCGTCGGGCGAAGCACAAACACGCCCGCCAGCGCCAACAACAGCATCGGCACCATCCACCCGGTGCTGACCAGCCGAACGGCCGGCGACCGGTAATCGGCCGCGTTAGGCACCGGGTTCCACATCCGCAGGAACTTGCGCAATGCGAGCTTCACGACCCGGCCGGGCTCGGCTCGCATCTCTGCGAAAGACGCCTGTAAGAAATAACGGTCCCATTGCACCTCGGTCAGACCCCGGACGGCGGCGCTGTTCTTGACGTCGCCCAGATCGCTCGCTCCGGTGGCCTGCGGCCCGACTCCGTCGTAGAGCGAGATACCCGCCCGCGTCGTGAGCCAGCACCACTGGCCGATCACCATGCGATTCCGCAGCGCCCACGGGAACAGCCCGGCCGCTAGCACACAACCGACGATCATCATACCGGCCCAAGCCGACCTGTCGAAACGGCGCCAGAATAGCTGGGCGATCAAAGCGACACCAATCAGCCCCAGCGTGGACTCCCGCGCATAAACGCACGCCAGGCTGAGCACGCCCGCCGCCGACCATTGACGGATGGTCGGATGGCGACGTTCGACCACGAAGTACGCCCCATAGCTCCACAACGCCATGAGCAACGTGACAAACAGGGTCTCCGTCAACACCAGATTGCTGCAGAAAACCAGGAAGGGATCAACCGTGAACGCCGCGGCCGCCAGGAGGCCGATGGTGCGACCGCCTATGCGAGTGCCCAGCACCAACGCCAAGACCGCACCGAGCGCTCCGATGAACCACTGCGCGACGCGCACAACGGCGATGCCTTGGGGCGACCCGGCGACGAGCGAAACTAACCCCGGATAGAGGGGCATGCGCCCCGCCCGGAAACCCAGTTCGTCTACCAGGCCCGCGCCATCGTGCAAGGAGGTGGCCAGCAACCAGTATTGTTCTTCGTCGGGAAACTCCAGCGCCGTCGCGCCGGCGGCGTGCATCCGGTAGAGGCCCCACCCCGCCCGCAGCGCCAGGGCCAAGGCGAAAACGGTGACCATCGTCGACCGGTGGGCTTGCCGCGGTGGCATGATTCACTCGATCCGCCGGGCGCGAACCTTGAGTACACGCCGCGTCTGACGGGTGAGCTTGACCCGCTCGTCGATGCGATAGCCGACCAGCCACACCGGACCCAAACGATCGCACAGAATCGCCAAGCGGTCGCGCTCGGCCGGATCCACTTTGGCGTCGATCAGGAACTCCGACACCTTTTTGGAGCCCGGCGCGCCCAGCGGCCAGAAGCGGTCTCCGGGCCGGCGGTGCCGCACGACCACTGGGGGATGCACTTCGGCGTAATCCAGCCACTCCTCGCCGGGGTGCGACGCGCGAATCGCCGCAGCGGCCTCACCGGCGGGCAGGTTGACCAGCTTGCAGGTGATCTCGACGCCGTACAGCCGCAGCGTAGTTCGACCCGGCACCCGGACCACGATCTCCGCGGCGATGGTCTCGCGGGGCTCGTCCGTGGGGGCGGCGAACACCAGCCGATTGTAAATCTTCGAGACGGTCATTCCGCCGGGCAGGTGCAGGGTCTTTCCGCTGGCCTTGTCGGCGAGCAAGTCCACCACCGTGCTCAGGTGCGCGAAACTGATCTCCTGCTCTCCCAGTTGAAACGAGGCAATGGCCCGCCGGGCGAGTTCCGCCTGCATGATCCGGCTCTTGCGGGCCAAGGCGCTGGCGTTGAGGGACAGTTCCTGATCGGTGCGCTCGATGATCAAGGGCTCGAAGGCCGACTGTGCCGTTTCATCCACGTACTCATTGACCCAGCGCGCCTGTTCCGCCAGCCGCAGCAGGGCCTCCCGCACCTGCGGATTCACCTGTTCGGCCAGCAGTGGGAGAAGGGTGTTCCGCAGCCGGTTGCGCAGCGCCTCGCTGAGTGCGTTGGTCGCATCTTCGCGATAGGGCACCGCATGGGCACTATTAAACTCCAGGACGGCCTTGCGCGGGTAGCTCAACAACGGCCGAACGACACGGATTTCGCTGCCGAGGCGGAGCGGACGCGAGCGCGGGATGCCGGCCAATCCGCGCAGCCCCGTGCCGCGCAGGATGCGCTGGAGAATCGTCTCCACGTTGTCGTCAGCCTGATGCCCCAGCACCACGAACGCCGCCCCCGTCTTCCGGCAAACACCCTCGAAGAAGCGGTAGCGTTCCTTGCGGGCCGCCTCCTCCGTGGAGAGGTCGTGGGCCTTCGCGTAAGCGGCCACGTCCGCTGTCTCGATCGTACAGGGCAAGCCGTAACCGTCCGCGGCGGCCTGGACAAACGCCGCGTCGGCGTCGGCATCCTCGCCGCGGAGTCGGTGGTTCAAGTGGGCGATGTGCAGGTCCAGATGGAACCCGGCCTGCTTGTTCAGGGTGACCAGAGCATGGAGCAGGCACATCGAGTCCGCCCCCCCGGAAACGCCCACCACCACCCCGGCGTCCGAAGGGAAGGACCGCCCCGCGGCAATTTCCGCCTCCAACTCCTTGAGTAAATCCGTACCGGGCATGACCCACCTGCTTCACACGGTTCACGACGTTGCCAGCCGGTGCCCATTGTACCACCGCTCCCGGCCGTCGTGTAACCCAAGTCGGGACAAGCACCGAAGACATGGAATCCGAGGTCCGGGTCCAGCCCATAGAACGAAGCCGCCCCGTGGGTGAACCTATGAAGCAGGAGGTCGAGCCGATTCACGGTGGCTTGCGTTCGTGGTAAACCAGCGGTTCGTGTTTCGAGATCCGTCGGTTTCCACACAAGGAGCGAACCATGAACTATGTCGGCATCGACCTCCACAAG
>JAZDKM010000440.1:0-2393 GCA_043803085.1 Planctomycetota bacterium | reverse complement strand
ACGACACTCCGGTTAACAGCGAAGCGCGCATTTGTGTTAACCAACTAGTCGCGGTTCCGTAACGGGTTGCCTTCGTTTGGGGGGCACCGAAAGGGACTCGAACTTCTGCAAGTCATTGCCACACAAACACTTGTGGATTTGAGTCGCGCGCGAGTCGTTACGAAGAGGGTTGGCTTCGGGGAGCTTGTTCGTTTTCTACGAACCAACCCGCCAATCCAGTTAACGCCCGACGCCGAGACCCCGGCCGTCGGGCGTTTCGCATTCAACCGCCTTTTTCGCAAGGTTTTACGCCGATTGGCCCCGTGTGTCGGTCGCGGCCGGGAAGGGGGCCAGTTTCGCGGCGGGGAGGGGGCCAGCTCAGCGGTTGCGTGCTGGGGCGCGAGATGGAACGCGGCGGGATGAGCGCGGCGTGGGCGTGAGAGGAGGACCGAGCCGCGGGAGGGGAAGTGCGGCGCGCTGGCAGAGATCGACGGCAGCTTGATGCAGTGGGAGGCGGCGAACGGCGGCCCAGAGGTCTAGGGGATTGCCGTGGGAGTGGCAGGCGAAACAGTGATAACACTGCCGCCCGAGATGCACGGAGAAGGGGTGGCTGGAGTGGGATTGGCAGCCGGGGATGGGGCAAGGGCCGCGGTGCTGGGAACCACGTTGCCAGGTCGCGCGAAAGCCGATCAGGTCGAGCACCTCGCGCATCGTGATCTGCTGCCGCAGCCGGTGATAGTCGATGCCGGGCATGGTCGCTTGAGGGGCGGCGTGCGGTTTAGCCATCGCCGGGCTTGAGTTTCTTGGCGCGGTGGGCGCGGTACGACTTGCCGCGAATCTTCAGCGGGATTGCTCCGTCCACGACGCGGTCCAGGAAGGCCATCGCCAGCGGTGGGTCGCCCAGGTAATCGCTCCACGCCTCGAAGTCGATGTTCGTGCCCAGGGCGGTGGAACGCTTGCCGCTGCGGGCGTCGATCAGCTTGTAGAAGAGGTTGGCGGCTTGCGGACACTCGCCACGTTCGATGCGGTCGAAGCCGAACTCGTCGATGATGACCAGATCGAAGCGCGACCAGTAGCGGATGCGGCCGGCCAAGGTCTGGTCGGCCAGCGATGCGCGCAGGTCCTCCAATAAGCCGGCGCTGGTGGTGTAGCGGACGCGATACCCCAGTTCACAGAAACGCTTTCCCAGCGCCTGCAAGAGATGACTCTTGCCGACGCCGCTTTGGCCGACCATAACGAGGTTCTCACCGCGACGGACGAACTCAGCGGTGGCCAACTGCTCGATCTGGGCGCGGTCGATGGCCTGGGCGTTGAACTGCCAGTCGAAGTCGGCCAGGTCCTTGTCTTCGCGGAATCGGGCCTCCCGAATCCGCCGTTGGATGGCTCGCGGGCGGCTGCGGGCGGCTACTTCGCCCACGACCAGTTCCAGGAAGTTCAGGTGCGAGAGTCCCTCCCCATCGGCGCGGGCCAGTGCGGCATCAAGCGCCTCGACGGAGATGGGGAGCTTGAGGGTCGCCAGGTCGGCCAGGACCCGTTCACGAAGGTTCGCTTGAAGGTCCGTCGTCTTCTTCCTGGCCGGGGTCGTCTTCTTCGGGGTCGTCATCGTGGCTGGATTCCTCGAACAAGAGGTGTTGGTATTCGGTGGCGGGCCGCGGTGGCGTGGGGTCGTCGGAGAGCAGGTCACCCAGGTGAGATGTTTCTTCTTCCGCCATGCGGTCCCAGCACGTTTTGGGGCGGGCCTGGACCGTCAGGATGCGTTCCACGGCCTTCGCCGAGAAGGCCCCGTAGCGGACGGCGCGCTGGAGCGCGGCCAGCAGATCGTCACGGCGATAGGCGCCCAGCAGGGCGAGCACCTTCTGGGCCTGGTCCCAGCCGTAGCGTTGGGCGGCCAACAGGCCCTCCAGGAACCGCACCGCCAGCGTGCCCAACTGCCCGAACCGTTCGCGCAGGGCCTCGCGCCGCTGTTGCACGTCTCGGGGCGGCGAGTGCGCGGGCTGCCGACTCTCCCGGTGCCTCTGGGTCAGCGGGAACCGCACGTGGCGGGCCAGCGGCTCCAAGTGCGGGCCGTAGATCGTGACTTCCTCATCCGTGATCCGTACCGCCAACACCTGGCCAATGTATTGCCAAGGCACCGAGTAGCGATTCTGCCCGTAGGGCACCATCCCCTCGGCGTCCACGGTGCGATACACCACTTCCGCCACCTCGTAAGGTCGCTCGGGCAAGGGAATCAAGTGCGGCAGTTCTTCGGCGTGCATGTCGATGGGGCGACGCTTCGTCTGCCGATGCACGCGCACGTCGGCCACTTCCTTCAACCACCCGTCGGTCACTTCGTTGAGGTGTTCCAGCGAACGGAACTCCCGGCCGCTGAGCAAGTTGGTCTCCACGAAGTAGAACTGTTTCTCCACGTTGCCTTT
>JAZDKM010000439.1:0-6398 GCA_043803085.1 Planctomycetota bacterium | reverse complement strand
TCTTCTGAGACGGGAGAAGCGCCCATGTCCGGTAATCATCGTTTTGTCGTCCTAAGGCTGTTGGCTGTGACCGGCTTGGCGACGGTATTCGTCTGGCCTGCGTCTCCCGCCGCCGCCGGCACAGACCCGAAACTGGGGGCCGCGTGTGGTTCTCTGTGGACCGCACGGCGACGCGCGTTAGACCGACCTTAGCGCGGGTCGTCGCGGCACTACGGAACGATGTCTACGGAACCCTCGGCGATCTCTTGGCTCCTGTGCGGGGCGTTGCGCTTGCGGGAGACAGAGCGTACCACCGGCATCATCCGCCAGTTCGCCGCCTGTGGCGGCTCCGCTTGCCCATGCCATCCTGCGCTAATTAGGCACCGACGTGCCAGTGCGAAGCACGGAGCACCCCGCGCCGGCCTTCATTATCGATGGCCGCCCCCAGGAATGCAGGGGCCGAACTCCTCCTGAAAACGATAGAAATCCCACAGGTCTATGCTGGTGTTGGAGTCAAAGTCAAAAGGTGCGCACTCCGGCGGGTAGCCACCGCCGCCCGGACCGTTCATGCACCCGGTCCAATGCGCATAATCCGCCAGGTCGATGTTCTCGTTGTGATCGTAGTCGCCGTCTGGTTCCACATCGCAGACGTTCCCGATGCCATCGCTGTCGGTATCCTTCTGGCAACGATTCGGAACACACCGGCAGTTGTCCAGGGTGTCCAGGATCCGATCGCCGTCGTGATCGCCTTCGATCAGCAGCACTTGCATGGGGCACGGGTCGCAGGCGTCCCCCATCAGGTCGCCATCGGTGTCCTCTTGGACCGGGTTGTAATCCTCTGGGCAGTTGTCGCAATCGTCCGGGACCAGGTCGACGTCCGCATCCGGGTCGCACTCATCGGGGACGCCGTTCGACTGGCAATCCTGACTGAGGCCCTGGGCGATGTCGCAGTCGTCGCGCCGCCCGTTCACGTTGCAGTCGCAAGAAGACAGCGGCAACTGTTCGGGGTCCTCAATCGACGGGTGGAAATCGCTGCACCAGGGGTTGTCCAACGCCAGGTTCGGGTCGGCCGCAATGACCCAGGGACTCACCACCTGGTGGAGATGGATGGCACACAGTCCCCAGATCGGATTGCCGGTGTCAAGAGTTTTGACCTCCGGTGGTGGGGGAACGATCCTGGTGAAGGTGAACTTCGGCCAAACATTGAAGTCCGATGAGTACGTCCCGCCGTTGCAGTGCGATCGATAGGCCTGCACGTATCCCATCGTCGGCTGATACTGCGACAGGCCCACCGACACATCCCACTGTTCCTCGTCCATACCACCGTAGTAGGTCACGGTGATGGGAGCGAGGCTGACCAGGTTCAACCCCACCATTTCGGTCGGGACGACCGAAGTACCCGCCGCCAGATCGCAGGGATCAAAGGGGTCCTGCTGCCGCTGGATGAGCGTGTCGGCCACTTCGAAGGACCCATAAGGCGTGGTACCCAGAGGCACTCCGTTCAGACACACCTCGCCTTCGAACGGGTCGGAGCCCGGTCCGAAGAACCCTGGTGGGATCGGCGGCGAACACGTGTCCGAACCGAAAACATGGCAGGTGTCGTCATGGGTCTCGTTCTTCGGAGCGGTCATCCAGGCGTCGATGAAGAGGCCTGGGATGCAGTCCCGATCGCCGGCTTTCTTGAGCTTGTAACAGTCGATAGCGGGATTGGTCCAGTGTACGACGGTAATGCTGCCGTGCTGGGCGGTCATCACGCCTTGAGTCGGGCACTTCGACCCTGCCGGACGCGCCGTACCCCCCGCGGCGACGCATGCGGCGACCGTCAGGTCAGCGCAGACCGTCTTGCTGAAGCAGCAGGCCACCGTCGGCGGGGGCATGCAGAAGCTGGCAATGAACGTGCCCCAGGTGGAGGCCGCCACCGCGGAGGTGTTGGCGAATTCGTTGGCGGCCCAGAAGCAATCGTCGGTGGGATCGACCACGCAGCCCGAATAGTCGCCCCAACGCTCGCGCTGGGGGTCAGTCGGATCGGACCAAAAACTGTCGTACCAACCCGGCGGGTTGCTGTTCACGGCGATGACCGGCACCTGGAACGTCCCCAAGGGGTCGACGGCCGCCCGTGTCACGTACGACATGTTCGGGCATATCGTCGGCGAGGACTCGGTGTAGCAGATGGCCGCATCGCCGGCCGCGCTTACATTGATCGACGGCATGTAGGTCCAGACGTCGTACCCGGTCGACCCGTTGATGAAGCCTGACTGAAACACCGCGGGGTTGGCGTTGGGATACAGGTTGGTGGTGATGTCCTGCCATACGACCTCGGTCTGCCCGTCGTTGTCGGGGTCGGAGGTCAGGCAGCACCACAGGTGCCCGCTTCGGTATACCGCGTTCTGAACGCGGGAGGCAAGCGTATCGAGGTCGGGAAGGGCCACGACGCACTGGTCGGCGGTTGTATCCGCAGGGAACATACCCGCCGCCCAGGCGAACATGCCCGTGGTGACCACCGGAAGCGCCGGATGGCCCGTAATCTTGAAGAGGCGATACTGGGCGAACGACCAGCGGCTGATCAGGTAGAACCCACCGTTGTCGGTGACCCCGTAGACGTGGGCCGGTTGAATAGTACTCACGCCCTGGGTCACCGCCCCACTGTAATTAATGTCCACGAAGCTGTAGATCCCGGCGAGCAAACCCGTGGCCACGGATTTGTCGAAGACGCGAATGTTGGAACCTATAAAGTTGCGGTTCGCGTCGAACTGGTTGGTGGTGACGAACAGGGTGCTGGCATCCGCGCCGATGCCGGGATAGTCCGCCCAGGTGGCGACAATAACGGGAGGGGGTCCAACGTTCGCAATGAGGTTCTGAAGCCCCGAGCCGGACAGGAACGTCCAATTGTTGGTCAGGTTACCGGGCGTGCTATTGGTGGAAACCGCGATGTGAATGAGGCTCGTGGCCGGGACGGGCGGGGCCACCGCGTTCCTTTCGAGGGCCACGATGAAGAAACGCCCGGAGTGCTGATCGTAAAGCACCTTGGGATCGAACATGAAACTCCCCGGGGCGGCGGTGAACATCACCCCGAGCGCCGTGGGGCCGGCGACGACCACGCCGCTCTTATCCCAAATCTGGACGCCGGCGTTGGTCACCTCAACCACACGTCCGGCCGTGGTCAGCCCGGGGCCCACCGCGATGTGGGTATCCGGCGGGATCCAGGTCACCGGATTGTCGATGATGCCGTTCCAGGAGATTCGCGGGGCTGGCGTTCGCCACTCCGGGGGTAGTTCCTCCCGGAGAACCGGATCGGATTGGAGCAAGGGCGGGGCCGGTTCACCCAACACCTCCTCCTCCAACTCAACCCACGTAGGCTCACCCACCGGTGCGCCTTCGACCTGCGAGCCACCTGACGGTTGCGGGGCCGGGTCCGCCAGAACGAACCGGGTGGTCGGAGCAGGGGGACCAACCACCGGCGCGGGTTGCGAGTCCGCAGCTACGGCCGTACCCCAACCGACCAGCAGTACTGTCAGCGCAGCAACAAACCACGAAACTGTGTTTCTGAGCTTCATGACGCGACCTCCCTATTGAACCACCGGATCACGCGACCCGGTGCTACGGACACAATCCGAGACGTGACGTAAGTGCCTTCTGCCCCTGTTCCCACCCGGCACGAACGCCTGACCAGATCCGAGTGTAGCGAAAATGTAACTGAGGGTCAAGAGCAAGGTCGTCTATGGGCTGAGATATTCTGGTTGTAAAGTCGTGCTGAACATACTCATTGGAGCATGACCGTCCTGCCCTTCCGCCGCGCTCTCCGGACGGCGCCTCCACGCCCCCGGTCACCCTTGCCGCAGAGTGCGGGGGGCATAAGCCCCATCGCCTACTGATACAGCCGGAACATCTCGATGTAGGTCTGCACCGAGTCGGGCACCAGGTAGCGGATCGACTTGCCCGCGGCGACGCGAGAGCGGATGTCGGTTGCGGAAACGTCGATGCGCGGCGTCTCCAGGATGTGCTCACGCAGCTTGGCCACTTGGGCCTCGCTGAGCTTGGCCGACAGAGCGGACAGGTCCGGCCGTTCCCAGCCCGGCCGGGCGGCGGTTACGATCGTACAAGCGTCCACCAACTCCGCGGCCTTGTACCACGTATCTAACTCCATCAGCCAGTCAGCCCCGATGATCCAGAACAACTCCGTATCGGCGGGTAAGGTTTGCTGGAAATCGGTGATGGTCTCGATGGTGTAGCTGGGGCCTTCGCGGGCCAGATCGAAGTCGCTGAAGTCGAAAAGCTTCTCCCCGGCGATGGCCAAGCGGACCATCTCGGCCCGATGATGCGGTTCGATCAGGCACTCGCCTTCTTTGTGCGGTGGGGCGGCCGACGGCAGGAAGATCACGCGGGCCAGCTCAAGCTTCTCGGCCACACTGCGGGCGACAATCAGGTGCCCCAGGTGCACGGGATTGAAGCTGCCGCCGTATAAACCCACACGCTCGGCCATCGCAACCTGCGCTCGGAGGGCGGGGTTCACCCGCCTGGCGGGCAGAGCCCGCCTTACTGGTGTCGCCCCTCCAGGGCTTTGGGCTTCCACCTGCCCGGCATCCCAGGCCTGACGCCCGGGGCTACCCTTCTTCGTCCCTTCGGGACGTAAGGTCGGAATGCTCACCACAGACCCTGGCGCGCCGGGATGAGCCACCCGTCGCGAATGCCATCGTATTTCACTGCGTGCTGTCGAGTCAACGCCACAAAAACGAGTCCAAGGTCCAAAGTCAATACTCGCGGGTCTCGAGTTCCCAGTGCTGAATGCTGAGGCTCCGGGCGCGTGGAGCGGGCTGGAAGGTTGGCCGATAGACGGGTTTAATGGGGATCGGAGCAGCCGAAGACGCATGGTCGAAAACCCTCTAACCTCCATCGTCATAGCGACGCACAACCGCCGGGACGTGCTGCTGAAGACGCTCGCCGAGACCTGCGCCGCCTGCGGGCCGGCTGGAACCTACGAGATTATCGTGGTGGACAACCGCTCGCGGGACGGCACCGCCGCCGCCGTTCGGGAGCGCTACCCCGAGGTCAAGCTCATCAAGGCGCCCGGCAACCTCGGCAGTTGTGCCAAAGTGCTCGGCGTCGAGCAGGCCGCCGGCCGATATACCCTGTTTCTGGATGACGACTCGTATCCGCGGCCGGGCTCGCTCCAGCGCATGATCGCCCACCTCGAGGCCGATCGCTTCCTCGGCGCCGTCGGCTTTCAGGTGCATCTGCCGGACGGCTCGCGCGAGTGTAGCGCGTTGCCCAACGTGTTTCTCGGGTGCGGCGTGGGGTTCCGCACCGCCATGCTCCGCGACATCGGCTCGCTCGATTCGACCCTGTTCATGCAGGCCGAAGAGTACGATCTGGCCTTTCGGATGGTCAGTGCCGGCTGGCGGGTGGAGTGCTTCCCGGACTGCCACGTCGAGCATCTCAAGACGCCCGGAGCGCGCCAGTCGGCCCGCACCGTGTATTACGACACGCGCAACAACCTGATCGTGCTGGCGCGCTACCTGCCGCAGCCGTACTTTACGATCTATCGCCAGGACTGGACCCGGCGCCATCACTGGATCGCCGCGGCGAACGGCCATCTCGGTGCCCACCTGCGGGGGCTGGTTTCCGGTTTTGCGTGCGGGGTGGCCGACCGGAGGCTTTACCGGCGTTTACGCTTGGGTGCCGACGCGGTGGAGACTCTGTTCCGCATGAACGAAATCCACGGGCGAACCGGCTCGGTCCGGGCTGGCGGCGCCCGGCGGATCGTGCTGGCCGAACTGGGTAAGAACGTTTACCCTTTTTTCCGGGCTGCCCGGCAGTGCGGGCTGGACATCCTCGCCATTGCGGACGACCGCTTCGCCGCGCCGCGGCGCTCCTATCGCGGGGTGCCTATCCTGCCGTTGAGCAACGCACTCGAGATGAACCCGGATGCGGTGGTCATCTCGAGCACCTCGCCGGTGCAAGCCGAACGGACCGCCCGACGGCTCGCCGCCGCCTGTGACCGCCCGGTACACGTGTGGTTCGCGGGGCCTCTCAAACCGCAAAGCGTTTGAGCACGGCGCTGAGCATGCTCTGCGCGGCGGCGGCCTCATCCACGGTGACAACGTCGGCGCCCATCTCACGCAGGGCCGGTTCCCGACTGAGCCCATGCGCCCGCGCCACAATGAAGATCTCGGGCGCACGGCTGCGGGCAACGGCGCAGGCCCGCGCGGCGGCCTCTTCATCAGGCATGGTGAGGATAAGGGCGTCAGCCTGATCGATCCCGGCCGAGTGCAGCACTTCCTGGTTGGCGACGTCGCCGAAAAGGATGGCCTGGCCCGCGCGGCTCTCCTGCCGCACCGTCGCCGGGTTGAGTTCGATCACCGTGCAGCGCACGCCGGCGCGCTGTAGGGCCTCCGTCACCCGCCGCCCGATGGGCCCGTAAC
>JAZDKM010000438.1:0-6387 GCA_043803085.1 Planctomycetota bacterium | reverse complement strand
ACACCTCTTCCATGGTCAGGCCGGCTTCCAACAGTGCGACCGCCCGCAGCCGTCGCTGCTCCAGTGTCTTGGCAGATCCGTGTGGTCTCATGCACCATAGATCGGCGTTTTCCTTACATTACTTTTGCGAAACTCAATAGTGACACTTTACTTGCGCCATCGTCCAGTAATTGTTAATAAGCTGGGCCATGCGGGAACGCTTGGTCCAAGCTGCGAAGGCGCTGATCCAAGCCGCCCTGCGCGGCGAACTCACTGAGGTCCAGGCGCGGCGGCTTTACGCTGAAGGGCCCGAGGCCGTCGTGCTGGCCCTGCTGGCCGCCAGTCGGCGCATCGCCGAGTTGCGGACGCTGGCGCACGCCGTCCCATGCGAGTCGACGTCCACCGAGGTGTGCTGAATCAACGGACGCGAGGCGAAGTCCGGGTGGTTCAGATTGAACCCCAGATCCAGCACTTCGCCTCGGACGCCCGCGCCGGTGTAGCCCGCCACGTCGATCACACGTCCGTTGCTCACCGTATTGGCCGTGCGATGGAAGGGCGCGCCTCCGGCTAGGCTGAGCGTCACACCACTCTCGTCCGCCTTCTCCGCGTGCTCATTTCCGTTCGAGGGTTTCCAAGCGGGTTTCGAGTGTCGAACGCAGCTCGCCCGGCGGTAGACGCTCGAGCAGGCCCCGGTAGGTCTTGACGGCCTCTTCCCGCCGTCCCTGGAATGCCAACCACTCCGCCCGAGCGATCAACACCTGCGGATGGTGGGGGGCCAGGCGGAAGGCGTGGTCGATGAGCTGCTCCGCCTCGGGTGCGTCGCCGGACCGGTGGCGATCCATCAGGGCGGTGGCGAGCTCAACGAGCGGGTTGGGGGAGGACGCATCCAGCGCGACGCACGTTCGGTAAGCGTCAATGGCGCGGTCCCGCTGACCGGCCAACATGAGGGCGGTGGCATAGGCCCGATGATACGCGGCCCGGTCCACAAAGCGCGGCGCTGCTTTCGCCAATACGGCAAGGGCCTGGTCCACCTTACCGACGTCCGAAAGTACGGCGCTCCAGGCGCATAAGGCCTCCAGGTCGCTCGGGCTTTGCTCGGATTGCTCGCGCAGCCGGTCCAGGTCCGCTTGGCGCCTGGCGGAGACGCGGGCGGCGACCTGCTCCAGAAGGCGCCGGGCCTCGGGATGACCGCTCTGTTGCATCGCGGCGGCGCGAAGAGGTGCCAGCGCCATGTCATCGTCGCCGCGGCGGAGGTAGGCTTTGCCCAGGGCCAACTGGGCGTCGAACAGCCCCGGCGCCATCCGCACGCAACGCTCCAACAGCTCGATCCCGCGCGGATCACCGGCGTCGGCCGTCCATTGACCGTAGGCGTACAGGACCGGTGCACTGGTCGGGTGCACTCGGTAGGCCGAGGCGAACAGCGTGCCGTTGTCCCGCCAGTCCGCATTCCGCTGCCAGGTTCGGAGCATCCCGGCGACCACGGCAACCCCCACCAGTACCATCGCGAAAAAGGGGACCGTCCCCCTTCGATTACCCGAAGGGAACCGTCCCCTTTGTTCCGTCGCCGCCGCAGCGCATACTACGACCAGGAAAGCCGAGGGCAGATACCAGAGCCGCTCGGCGAACAGGGTCTTAATCAAAAACAGCGTGTTCGACACCGGCAGGTAGGCGAGCAGCACCGCGACGCAGACCGCCGCCAGCCGCCGCCGGTCCCTCCTCCACCAGAGCACCGCGCCCGCCAGCAAGAGGGACAAAGACCCTATCCCTATCAGGACGTGAAGGTTGGCCGGGGAGTCGGCCAGCCCCATCGCCTTATAGGAATAATCCACGCAGAGGGTCCACGGCCAGAAGGTCTTGGCGATGTATAAGCCGAACAACTGCCATGCACCCCAGAAACGCTCCGCGGCCGTCGCATCTACCAGCAAGTTGGTGATCGGAGAGGGCACGGCGGTTTGGACCAGGCGGCCGTCCAGGGCGTGATAGCGGAGCGGAAGGTAAACCGCCAGCGCCACCATCACGGCCGCAGCGGCGGCCGCGAAGCGACGCAGGCGTGCGGGTCCGGTCCCGCCGACCGCGGCAAACAACGGCGCCAGCCCGAGCACGACAACCCCGCTCTCTTTCGAGAGCAAGGCCCCCAAAGCCGCCGCGGCCAGTACCGCGCCCCACAGAACGGGGGCGGTCAGGCAGCCCGCCGCGTCAGAGGCGGGGGACGGTTCCCCGCGGAGGGCGACGACCACGGCCAGCAGCGTGAACAGGGCGGCGAGTAGCTCAGCCCGCCCGACGACGTTGGCCACCGCTTCGGTGTGAATCGGCATAACGGCAAAGAGCACCCCCGCGGCTGCACCGCCGGCCCACGAACAGCTCACCCGCACCGCGACCACCACCACCAAGGCCGCGACGAGCGCGTGGAGCGCGAGGTTTACCAGGTGGTAGCCGAAAGGTTCCAGACCTCCGATCGCGTGGTTCAAACGGAAGCTGAGCACGGTCAGCGGACGGTAGAGCAGGTCGCGCTGTGGATCGTAGCCCCGGACGTGGGCCCAGTAATCGCGGGTCCAAATGTCGGCGGTGCGGCCAGGGTCGGTGACGGCGGGATTGCCTACGATGATGGGAAGGTCATCGTAGGCGAAGTCGTTGACCAAAGTGTTGGCGTCGCCGGCCAGGGCCACGACGAGCGCCAACAGGACCGGCCAAACCGTGCTCCCCGGGGGTATGCCAAACGGAGCGGGAGGCGCGCTGGGTGCAGGGGCTTGCTGCATGGCGGATCGGTCCACGACAGAACATCCGCAGGAGCGATGGGTATCGCCCCTACGGATGCTTATAATCGCTTCTCAAATACGGAGACAGGTCCGGTCCCGGCGTGGCGGCAGCCTTTGACCGGCTCGGAAGCCGGTCCCACAGGTTAAGCCGGTCCCACAGGCTAAGCCCGTCCCACCGGGGTCAGCCGCTACTCCACGATCGGCTCACCGGGCGAGACCGGCTCCGGTGGCGATTCATGGTGTCGCTCCACGGTGCTGACTTTCTTCACGTCGTCTCCGCAGCCGGACAACATGACGAACGGGAACGTCAGGACACACACCGCTGTAATAACCGCTAGCAGTCTACGCATGGTTTTACTCCTTAAATACATTCTCCACACTTGTGTCGGGCAGAGCCCGATCTACCGTACTTGGATGGTCCGCGAGAGCGCGGACCCTACGCGCCGGGCGGAGCCCGACCTATTGGCTAGCGCCGGGTGACCACCCGCATCTGCTGGTACACGACGGACCACACTTCCATGCCGGGCAGGCTGACCGTCACCCGGGCCACGCCGTCGCCCCATTCGGTCCTCTCGACCATGGCCCCGATCAGCACCGTATCCACCTGGGAGGAGATCTGATCGTTCTCGGTCACGAAATCGCGGACCAGCGTATCGGAGCTGATGTGCAGGCCCATGACCTGCTCGGCCAGCCTACGCTTGGCGTCCAGTTCGGCAGCGCGGGCGGCCTTGAGCTTTCCCTGCGGCGTGTCGATGGCCGGATCGGTTCCGTTGCCGGTGGCGGTGATCCGGTCGGAGGCCCAGTCCGGAATCGAGACCTTGGTGGTCTGCGCGGCGATCTGGATGTACTCGGGCTTGGGCACGCCCATGCCGGTAGCCTCGAAGGTCTTGCGCTTGATCTGCTGCTTAAGGTTCATGATGTCCGTACCGGTGACACGGTCACCCTGATAATGGCGGGTGTGGATTTCCTTGATCGTCTGGATCACCTGCTCGGTGGGGATGGACAAGGTCACCTCAACGATCGGTTCGTCGTGGTGATAGTAGGTCCTCACCTCACTGAAACCGACCAGGTAGTCCTGCGCGTGGGTCTCGATGACATCCCACTCGGCTACGAAGTCCTTCACCAGCGTGTTGGAGGTGATGCGAATGCCCCGGATGCGTTCCAGGAGGCGGCGCATGGCATCCAGCCTGGCCGCCCGTTGGGCCATCAGCCGCGCCTGCGGGCCCATCTTGATCCACAGATCGGGGATGGCCGGCTCGGGCAGAGTGAGGCCCTGGCTGACCATCTCCTCGACCCCCTCGGGCAGGTCGGGGGGTAACTCCGGCCGCGGGGCGCCCATGCCCACCGCCTTGATCACGTCCTTCTTGATGTGCTGCTTCATCTGCTCGAAGTCGGTGCCCTTGATCTGGTCACCCTGGTAGTGGCGAGTGTGCAATTCCTTCAGTTCGGTGATCACCTGCGCCACGGTCACCTCGGCGGGCACCTCGCAGGACAGGTCTTCGTACCACTTGGGCTCGCCCAAGCGGACGCCGCGAATGAACGTGTCCATTTCGGATTGGATCACGTCGCTCTCGGTGACGAAGTCCTTGACGTAGGTGTCAGAGGTGATCTGCAAACCCATGACCGACTCGGCCAGCTTGCGGTAGGCGTCGGCCTCGGCTGCCCGCTTGCTGAGCAGCTTGTTCTGGGCCCTCTTGGCATCGTCGGCTTGCGCCGCGGCCCACTGCGTAAAGGACACAACCATACCCATCGCCAGAACGGCAACTAACCATTTGCGAACCATCGGATAACTCCTCATGCTCGGACCACAGGACTACACTTGACGACGTTGGGGGCCCACCGTCGGGGGGCGTAACGCGCTCACCTCCGTGGACAATGCGCACGCGACAGGGTTAGGCCCGCCCGCACATTTTTCCAATATCGGCTCGCCGGGTAAGCGGCGCCCATATACTTCTACCAAAGCGCCGACCAAAACCCCCGAAACTTCATAACCTATTGTTAAAAATGACGTTCCTGAGCGCCGCCCTACTTCACTTTGCGGATACGCTCGATGTTCTCGCTTATCCGCTTCTTGGCGTCTTGGTATTCCTCGCGGTCTTTGCTCACCATGGCCTGCTTGTAGTAAGACAGGGCCTGCTCGAAGTTGCCCATGGCCTCACAGCAGACGCCAGCGGCGAAGGCGGCGCGGTCATCTTCGGGCTTGGCGACCAGGGCCGCTTTGAACTCGCTGAGGGCTTCGGCGTACATGTCGCCGCGGAGCAGCTTGACGCCCCGGACACAGTTCTCCTGGCCGCTCGACGTCACCTCTACTTCATAGCGCACAGCGCAGGGGACGAGCTTGGAGACGAACTCGCGGGCGCCGGTCTCGACCGCCGCGCCGATGATCTCGTCGCGCGGGGTGAGGGCCGCCTCCGTTTTGCTGGAGCCGAAGAAGGGGCTGACCTTGGTCTTATCGCTCTCGCGATAGGTGCGGGTCTGGGTGTCCCAATTCTTCTGGTTGGCGGCGTCGACGAGCTTGAAATCGGTCTGCACGGTGATGTTGCGGCTGACCGTCTCGGCTTCGGTGGTTTGCACGCCTCCGCCGCCGGCGCCCCAACCGTGGCCGCCGCCCCCAAACATGTCCATCGCGCTAACGGTGCGGCCTTTACCCTTGTGCGTCTCCACCTTCACGTTGATCTCGGTCATGATCAGGCCCTGGACGCCCAGTTGCTTGGCGACCGCACCCGCCTTGGGCGACTCGACCATCCCGGCCGCGGCCATGTCCTGTTCCTTCATCACCGAGCTGGTGTGTTTGCGGTCGGCCACCTGGACCTGGGCGCCGTACTTATCGTTGGCTTCCTGGATCAGGTGTTGGACGTAGTTGGCGGCCATTTCCGACCACTTCGTGTCGGTCACTTCGTTGACCTTGGCGTCCAGGACGGCTACCGAGTTCATCCCGGGGGGAAGCCCCTTGCTCGGATTGAGCATGTACTCAATGGCCACCGTGGCCTTCTCCGACCCGCCGCCGCAGCCGGCGGCCCACACCGCCAGGCAAGACAACACGACTCCCACCATAAAGTTACGATACTTGCCAAACATCAACCGACTCCTCCTGGATAGACTCAATCTCGTGGACCGTTCAGCGCGAAGGACTCTCGCGTGTCCCCCAGCCATCACTCGTGCTTGCCCCCTCCGGCGATCGACTACGACGGTACGCTACCCGCAGGGCGTTCGGCAGTCAAGCGCGGTGAACCTGACCGGGCTTTGCGCAGCGCAGGATGATGTGGATTGCCCGGCCCGCTACGCCGCGTCCATCGCCGTCGGCACCCGCGGGCTTGGGTATGCTTTGTGGAGGGTCGGCGTTCGCGGACCGTTTTCTTCCTGTCGGGCGTGTCGGGCGAAGCCCGACCTACCTTGCTGGCGTAGTGCGCGAGCGCGCACCCTACCGCCTCGTAGGTCGGGCTCTGCCCGACGCTCTGTTCCGGCGGGCGATGCCCGTCCTACCTTGCTCGCGCACCCACCGTAGGGTCCGCGCTCGCGGACCATTTTCTTCCTGTCGGGCGAAGCCCAACGGAATATAATGGCGGGCGGAGCCCGACCTACTCGACGAGGGGCATGCCACCTTCCTGCGGGTTTTCCTAATCGGCCGTGGGTAAGGGATCTGCCTGCGGCT
>JAZDKM010000437.1:0-5134 GCA_043803085.1 Planctomycetota bacterium | reverse complement strand
AACGGGCGCTCGGCGAGCGGATCGAGCAGATTGTGCGGGCGGAAGGCGACCATCCCGGCCAGCGCCGGCCGGGCCTGCCACAGGTTGGCACCGGCGTCCTTGTTGAAGAACCGCTTCCTGTACGCCTCCGGCACCAGCCGGATGGCCCGCTCGGAGAATTGCCCGGTCCTGGCCTGCGCAATCGCGCCGATGCCGATGTCGGTGCCCAGGATGCGAATCTGCCACTGCTGGTAGCCCGGCAGGCACGCGGCGATGCAGCATGCGGCGGTGAAGGCTTCGTCGCCGGTGCTGCAGGCGGCCGACCAGATTCGCAGCGAGCAAGGCCGTCGCCCCGCTCGGGCCTCCGCCGTGTCAGTCGCGGCGAAACTGGGGGCCACTTTCGCGGCGAGAGGGGGCTAGGCCGCGCGCGGATGAATCGCGGCGAAGTGGGGGCCAGGGGGTAGGCTACCGCAGAAATGGGTGGAAGTGCGGTATGGAGGTAATTAAGCTGGACCGATGTTGGACGAGCAGGAGGTGAGCGGTCCAAAACGCCCCGGAGCGGAGTGGACCTCCGCTGCCGGGACTTGACCTTCGGGAGTTGGCGCTCCGTAGGTCCGTCGTTCAGCATGATTGCCCTTCGATACGATCGCAAGTCCCTGCCCATTGTCGTGCGCGAATTTGTCTCTTGAAGGGATGCGAGGAGTGGTTTTCTCCGCCTCACCCTCTCTCTCGGTACTGTAGCGCCGCCTGCGCGGAAGCGGCACGGCTCTGGTCACGGCGGCTGGCGGCCGAGCGGTATCGGGTAAGCGACAAGGGCAAGGAGCGCCGCCGACAACAATCTTGCCGTTACCGAGAGCGTGTACGTCAACGGCAGGAAGAGGCCCAGTCGCCATCCCTGGTCGGCGAGGGCCATCATGATACGGACCATTCTGAAAAAATCCCCTGTTCTCGTCCCGGCTGTTACGAACTCTTCCCGCCGCAGCGCCGCTCGCCGCTGAAGAAGTTCTGTTGCGCCTTGTGCCGTGAGGCTTTACGGCGTGTTCATCAGCGCGAAGCCCGTTGGCAACAGCGTTTCTCGTTTTGCGCCGACGAGCATCACGGGAATCGCTATCACGGCCCGCCCGACTGGTCTGGTTAGGTGTCGCATATTGCGAGGCCATCGGCCGCGGCGTTAGATTCCGTGTCCGCCGACGCGCGGCGCGGGAGAGTACGGGTTCCAGAAGAGGGACGAGAAGAGGCGCTTTATTCCATCGAGGTGCGCCGTGTCGAGTTGGGCCGTGGAGGAGTTCCGAGCGTTGCGGTTGGAGGAGATCGACGTGCGTTATGCCCGCTATCGGCTATCGGTGTTGGAGGCCGAGGAGACGATGGCCCGCAGCCTTCGTCGCTATGGGCAGATTTCGCCGGTGGTGGTCTGCCTTTGGGAAGAGGTGCCGGTGTTGGTGGACGGCTTCAAGCGGCTGGCAGCGGCGCGGGGCCTGAAGGGCTTGGGGACGTTGTCGGCCCGGCGGATCGAGGTGGACGAGCGGGGCGCGAAAGCGGCGATGTACGGCCTGAACCGCACGGGGCGGCACTTGGGCGAGTTGGAGGAGGCTTGGCTGGTGCAAGCCCTGGTGCGGGAAGACGGGCTGTCGCAGGTCGAAGTGGCAGTATTACTGGCGCGTCACAAGAGTTGGGTCTGTCGGCGGCTGGCGATGATGGAGAAGCTATGTACGGCGGCCCAGGAGGATCTGCGTCTGGGGCTGCTCTCGCCGACGATGGCCCGGCAGCTGGTGCGGTTGCCCGCGGGCAACCAGCAGGGAGCGTTGGAGACCGGGCGACGGAATTCACTCTCGGCGGCCGAGTTGCGCGGAGTGGTGGACTTGCTATTGGTCTCGGGCACGCGCGAGAAAGCGGCCTTCGTGCTGGAGCGGCCGCGAGAAGCCCTGCGGGAGGCCCAGGCGGGCGAAGTCCGCGGCTGGGACCCGCGTCTCAGCGCGGCGGGTAACCGCGTCAGCCGCCAATTGGCAGCGCTGTTGGACCAGTTGGCACGGATGGGCAACTGGCTGCGGCATCACGGCCGCGGGGACCTGGCGTTATGTGACCGGGGCGTGTTGGAACCGGCGTTTACCCGGCTGGCGGGCGAGGCCCATGGGGTGGCCGAGCTGACGGACGACTTCGTGAAGGAGATCCATCTTCCATGAATGACGAACTGCGGAGTGAGGTGCTCCGTCGCAAGTACGGCGGTCAGTCGGGACGTGATATCGCCCGCGATCTGCACATGTCGCGGAAGACGGTGGCCAAGGTGCTTGTCGAGCATCGGCAGCAACGGGCCAACGGCACGACGGGCCTGCCCAAACCGCGGGAGAGTCGGGGAAGTCTGGTCGATCCCTACGAGGCCACGCTGCGGGATTACCTGGAACGATATCCCGACATCAGCGTGGTCCGGCTGTTGGAAGAAGTTCGTCGCCGTGGCTATGCAGGCGGCTACACCGTTCTTCGTCAACGGATCAAGCAGTTGCGCACCCAGTGCCATCAGCCGCCGGTGGAGCGTTTTGAGACGGGACCAGGGGTCCAAGCACAAATGGATTGGGCCGTCTATACCGTGGACTTCTCTCAGGAAGGCCGCCGCAAGGTGAACCTCTTCAGCTACGTGCTGGGTTATTCCCGCCGACAGTACATCCACTTCACCGCTTCCCAGGACTTGGAGACCACGCTCCGCGAACACGTGCGGGCCTTCGAGCACCTTCACGGTGCCGCCACGACCTGTCTCTACGACAACATGAAGGTGGTCGTGGCTCGTTACGAGGACGGTGAGCCGATCTACAACACCCGCTTCCTGGCCTTCGCCACGCACTATGGCTTTCGGCCGGTCGCCTGTCGCCCGCGGCGGCCACAGACGAAGGGTAAAGTGGAGCGGCCATTCTTGTACATCGAAAAAAACCTACTCAGCGGCCGCGAGTTCCGCTGCCTGGAACACCTCAACGAAGTGGCCGCCTGGTGGCTGGCCGAAGTCGCCGACGTGCGCGAGCATCGGCAGACGCGGCGACGGCCTATCGACATGCACGCCGAAGAACTCCCCCACCTGATTCCCTTGCCCGAGCGGCCCTACGAGGTGGCAGAGATGGTGTATCGCACTGTGGACGCCGAGGGGTTCATTCCCTACGGAAATAATCGCTATTCGGTGCCGTGGCACTACCTTGGGCAAGTGCTTCCCGTGCGGATCACCGACGAAGCCGTGGCCATCTACAGCCCGCGATTGGAACTCTTGGCCCGACACGTCCGCTTTCCGGCAACAGAACGACACCGGCAGAGTCAGCAGCCAGAGCACCTTCCGCCCCGCGATCTGGCGCGACGACGCGAGGCCCTGCGCGAGCGGTTCGCCGAGTTGGGGGCCTTGGCCGTGCGGTTCCTGGAGGGCTTGCTGAGCACGCAACGCTGTGGTTGGGACCATGCCCAAAAAGTGCTGTCGCTGTTGGGCGTTTATCGCCGGGAGGACCTGCTGGCCGCCCTGGAGCGTGCCGTGCGTTACGGAGCCTTCTCGGCGAAATCCATCGAGCGCATCCTGGCAGTACAGGCCCGACCTAAGACATGTTGGGACCGCATGGCGGAAGAAGCGTCTCACCTTGGGGAATTACTGTCCGACGACCCTACGCCGCCGCGACCCGCAACGGAATACCAAAACCTGCTGTTCGAGGAATCCGACCACGATGGCACAACCGAAGAAAAAGACGACACCGGCCCGGAAGACCAAGACGAACCCTTCTGAGAATCTTCGTGAACGGGTCTTGGACGACGCCACGACGCTCAAGGTTCCCCTGTCCGCCGAGATACTCGACGCGGCGCTGGCCCGCGCCGATCAGGAGGGGTTGTCGCACTTGAACTTCCTGGAACTGATCTTCGGAGAACCTGCCGCTCGCAGTCGCCAGCGGGCCATCGAACGGCGGATTCGGGAAGCCAAGTTCCGCGATGACAAGCGATTGACGGATTTCGACTGGAAGTTCAATGGCCAAGCAATCGACCATGCCCAGGTCGAGCAGTTGGCCACAGGTGAGTTCCTCCGCCGCCACGAGAACCTCGTGATGGTGGGACAAAGCGGCGTCGGAAAAAGCCATCTTTTACAGGCGCTGGGCCGCCGCTACTGTGAACTGGGCTACCGCGTGCGTTACACCACCAGTGCCGACTTGCTGGAGGACCTGCGGGCCTCACTGGCCGACCAGACCCTACCCCGCCGCATCGGCTACTGGTCGCGTTTCGATCTGGTCATCATCGACGAATTCGGCTTCGACCGCATCGAACGCGGCGAGTGTCCCCAGGCGGCGAACCTCTTCTACAAGGTCATCGACGCCCGCAGCGGTCAGCGCTCCACGGCCTTGGTCACGAACATCGACTTCGAGGCATGGACTGAATATCTCGGCGATCCGCCGTTGGCGATGGCCTTCTTGGATCGCGTCGTGGACGGGGCCATCCTGCTGAAGATCCGCGGCAAGTCCTACCGCGCCCACCGGGCCAAAAAACCACCCGCCGGATCGAAGCAAGATCCCCAGTAGCGTTTAGCCCCCGAGGCAGCCGTGCCGGGCATTGACTACCGCCAACTCCGGCAACAGATCACGATGGGTGAGGTCCTGGACCTGATCGGCTTCCAGCCGACTTCGCGACATGGTCCTCAACTTCGCGGTCGGTGCCTGATTCGCGGCTGTAGCTCCGCTTCTGACCACTCCTTCTCCGTGCATCTTGCCCGGCAGGTCTATCACTGTTTCGCCTGCCGTTCCCATGGCAATACCTTGGATCTCTGGGCGGCCGTGCGCGGCCTGCCCATTTACCAAGCTGCACTGGATATCTGCCACGTCACGAATCTCGACCCACCCCGTCTGCCCGCCTCTCACTTCATTCCCATGCTGCGTGGCGTTCCATCCCGCGCCTCATCGCGCAACCGCTGACCTGGCCCCGGGCGGCCGCGAAAGTGGCCCCCTTTCTCGCCGCGCGCAACATCAGCAAGGCGATCATTTCAACGTCACCCGCTTGACGATCCTCAAGAGCCTCTGTGCCGACCCCAAAGCTGTCGCCAAATTCGCCCTGCACATCGCCAAGCTCACCCAGAAGAGGATGAAGCCAGCCAAGTCGGCCAAGCAGCAGGGATACCGGCGACTGATAACGGCGGGTGTACGAGCGATGTCCC
>JAZDKM010000436.1:0-2508 GCA_043803085.1 Planctomycetota bacterium | reverse complement strand
GGGGTCCGGGGGCCATCGTGTCCACGAAGAGGGGAAGACCCTCGCACGTGCCTCCCGTCAACGAAGCAAGCCGCTTGAGCGGTGAGTAGGCTGATGCCTGCTGGCCGACGGGCACTCGCCACGGCCGGGGACTTGTTGAAGTCGTGTCTCCCGGGGAGCGTGCGGCTCACGCTGCACCTGTACGACGCACACGCGAGACAGTACCGGCCGCTTCCACGCCGTCATGTGCGGGTGGCGGTTGACACCCCCGCACAGGCTGAGACCTTATGGGCAGCGGTCGTCGTAGCCGTCACGGTGGAGGTGGACACGTGGCCCAAACTCGGTGACGGGGTCGACGCCGGGTTCGCCATTGAAACCGTGCAGTTGGAGGTCGAGGAGGGAGAGGATGGGGAAAAATAGAGCGACCGTGTCGGTGCCTCCATCCGAAGAGATCGCCGACGCCGTCGCGAAAGATCGGCGGTCGGTGTCTCGGCTCGCGAGGCATCTCCAGGCCGGCGCCGTGGGGGCGCGGGGGCACCAGCTCTCTGCGAAACTCGTGAGGACCGAGTTTTGGACTCGGAACCTTCACAAGCAAATGTCCGAGCGGCAAACTAACTACACCGTCCGGACGTACGGGTGGTCCGCCCGCGAGTTGCGGGACCTACTCGTCGCAGCCTGTGACCAGGATCGCACGAAGAGGGTCCTGGCGTTACGGGCCAGACAGAAACAGGAGCGCGTATGCACGAGATGATCGGCGGGGTGTTTCATAGGGTCTCTCAGTCGGTGACCGTGCCAGAGCACGAGTGGCTGGCGGCACGACCGTACCGGATCGGCGCGTCAGAGGCGCCGATTATTTGTGGCGTGTCCCGATTCGAGTCCGCCTGGGGGCTCTACCAGACGAAAGTCGCCACCATCGACGGCGTGGCCGAACCGGACGAGGGGCACGAAGGGATGTACTGGGGCCACAAGCTCGAACCGGCCATTATCGCCCGGTTTGAGGAGGTGACGGGGTGCCCGACGTGGGTGGAACCGAAGATCACGACGCACTTGTGGCGGGAGAACCCAGCTATTGTGGCCACGCTGGACGCCGTGGCGGAACATTTCCAGCCGACCCCTCCGATGGAGACCGTCACGGAACACCAGAAGGAAGGGCACGTGTCGCTTGTCCCCCTGGAGGTGAAGAACGTCTCGGCCTACCTCCTCGACGAGTGGCAAGACCAGACGCCGCTGTATTATCAAGTACAGGTCCAACACCAGATGCTCGTGACCGGGACGCAGATGGCGTACCTCGCGGCCCTGATCGGCGGCAACACCTTCCGATGGGCACGGGTCGAACGGGACGACGCGTTCATTGAACGGATGCTGGCGCTCGAACTGGAGTTCCTGGTCCGCGTCAAGGAGCGGCGGGCCCCTGATGTGGATGGGTCAAAGGAAACAAAGGGGTGGCTGGCGAAGTTGTACCCGCAGGACGTGGGCACCATCGTCCAATTGCCGGCGGCAGCGGTGGACTGGGACATGGATCGGGAGCGTGGGAAAGCGATGATCGCCGCCGGCGAAGAGATCGTGACGCTCTCAGAGAACCAGTTCAAGGCGGCCATCGCCGACGCATCCGCGGGCGTGCTGGCCAACGGCGTGAGCTACAGTTACAAGATGACGACGCGGGTTGATAAGCCCCGCCTTGAAGCGGTCACACATCAATTCAGGACGCTGCGGCGTTCAGACAAGCGGGCGCGATGAGATGGCCGTGTTGGCGCACCGCGCGGCCATCCACGCGAGAAAGGCCGCTCACGGAATATCTGCCGTGGGTGGTCTTTGACACCCGCGAGCAGCTGTGTGCCTTGCGAGAACGCGTCTCGCTCTTGGAAACGCAGATCCCCCCGCTTCTCCGAGTCGAGAGGTGGGTGTTAGAGGAAGAACGCACAGACGGGCTCGGACACGTTCAACGCATCTATCGGCAACAAGGGAAGCACGATGGCAACGAAAGCAAGCGGTGAGATTCAGACGGTTCCGGCGCAGAAGACCGGTGTCGAGCAGGAAGGCAAATCGATGATGTATTACAAGATATTGAATGTCGACGGGACCGCATGCCATGGCGGCGCTGGACAGTGGGCGTTGCCGGTTGGCGATGAGCCGGGGGCGTGGATGCCGGTCGTCAATGATCCCGTGCCGTGCGAGCGCGGGTATCACCTCTGCCGGGAGGGAGACCTCGTCGTCTGGCTCGGCCCCACGATTTGGGAAGCAGAGATTAAGGAGGGCGCGGTGGTCGTCGAGGCGGATGACAAGGTCGTCGTCTCGGCCGCCCGGTTAGTGCGGCGCGTGGAAACGTGGACCGAGACAACCGCGCGACTTTTTTCAGGGGATTGCGCGGAGCGGAGCTTGCCGCTCTTTGAGCGCGCGTGGCCGGATGATCACCGGCCACGGAAAGCGATCGATGCCGCCCGCGCGTTTGCGCGCGGCGAAATCACGGCCGCCGCACGGGACGCCGCAGGGGACGCCGCATGGGACGCCGCCGCACGGGCCGCAGGGGCC
>JAZDKM010000435.1:0-2026 GCA_043803085.1 Planctomycetota bacterium | reverse complement strand
TGTTGTATCGACCGGAGAGTAAATATGATGAAGAAAATATTTAGGATGTTCGGCCTGACACTGCTGTTCTGGTCTCTGACCATGCTATGGGTCGGACCCAGTGACGCCGTGACCAATGTCATTCGGAATGGAAGCTTCAATAATGACCTCGATCAGTGGGTTTTAAATCCATTGCTGACCGCTTATTATGCCCCGTATCCGGGCTGGCCTTTGCAGGGCGACGCCGTTAAGGCGAACCTGAATCCCCCATTGACGAGTTTCACCGGAACCGTCATCTCCCAGACCCTTAATGTCTCCGGCATCGGCGGCCGGACCTTCGTCCTGTCCATGAAGTTGACGAAGAATTACAACCCACCGGGAAACACCATTGCTGTCTATTTAACCTATATAGACAGCTCCGCCGGTACGCAACGGGTGCTGATTTCGAATCCGGCCAATGCCGCCATCACAACCGATACGCCTGTAACGGGCATCTACACTTTCCGCAGTACCGCGCAAACGCTCACCAAGATCGAGTTCGCAAAAATCGACAACAGACAACAATTTCTCGTGGATGATATCACCCTCACCTATGATGCAACTGATGCAAAACAAATTCCCCTTCCAGCAACGGCAACAGGGGGGGCCAATCTGACCTTGACCTATACGGGAGTTCACCCGCCTCCACCCCCCGGATTCAGTTTTGCGACCGGCCAGGTGGCCGCGGCCGCCAGCGATTTCGTGATTACCGGCTATGAGGGCAATGCGCCGCCGTATTCGGCCTATGGTTGGCTCCAGCCCGGCGTAACCTATCAGGATCTGGGCGTGAAGGCCATCAGCGAGGTTACAGAGGTCCCGTCGACAGGCTATCCAACAGCGTCTACCAGCGCTTCCCTGATGGCAGGACATGCCTATGCTTTTCAGTTGGCCGGAGGATCATACGGCGTCCTGGCGGTCAAGACCGTAACGCCAATAAATCCTCCTCCTGCGGTCACCATGGTCTTCGATTATAAATACCTGAGCGGCCCGACGATTTCCTTCATTGGTTCGGTGAAGACCGCGCCCAACTGGCCGTCAATAGATGGAATGGCAGCAGTGGCCGGGGCCGCCGTCACGGCCTACCTCCCAGGGACGACGCCGACGCCTATCGGCACGGCAACCCCCGACAGTAGCACCGGCGCCTTTGCGGTGACGGGGATCCCGGGCGCGACCGACTTCTATCTCATGGTGCAACCGCCTGCACCGCCTCCGACGGCCTATATGCCGGTCCTGAGCAAGTTCATGAATTGGGCGGATAACATCCAGGCCCTGCTGCCTTTTGCCCTCTTGACACAGGAACAGTATGCATCTTTCGCCAATGGGACGGGGAACGGAATGATCATGGGCCGCGTCGCCCTGAAGGATACGCCGACAACCTCCATCACCGGGGCGACCATTACGGCGACGGAATTTGTGAACGGTTCGCCGACGGCCACGACATATCCCGTCACCTATACCAGCGGATCGGCCACGGGATCGGATGGTGTCTACATGGTGAAAAGCGTTCCCGCCGGCAAGCTGGTGAAACTTGTCGCAACGCTGGCCGGCTATACCTTTGAGTTCAACGACACCGTTGTTCCCGTTATGTCCGGCGCTGTTTCAGAAGAATCCTTCTTCGGAACAGCAGCCAACTGCACCTATGCCGTCGATACCGCGTCGGCGAGTATCCCCGCAGCGGGACAGGCAACGCCGGGCACGGTGAATGTAACGGCCGGAACGGGCTGTGCCTGGACGGCGGTGAGTAACAACAGCGCCTGGCTCCATGTCAGCTCCCCCGGCAGCGGCACAGGAACGGGATCTTTCAGCTACACTGTGGACGTCAACGACGGCGCTGCCCGCACCGGAACGATCAGCATCGCCAGCCAGATATTCAACATTACGCAGGCTGGTACAACGGCAACGGGACCGGTGAAGGGCGATATCAACAATGACAATGCCGTGACCCTGGCCGACGCCATCCTGGCATTGCAGGTGACGTCCGGAATGACCCCGACGGTCGGGACGGGCG
>JAZDKM010000434.1:0-4351 GCA_043803085.1 Planctomycetota bacterium | reverse complement strand
GTTCCTCGGGATCAACACGCTGGTCGCCCGGCTTTTCATGGCCGCACAGAAGATCCGCGAGGGCTTCTGGTACCAGGTGGTCATGAACCTCCTCCTGATCGGGCTCGCGGCCGTCGCGCTGAAGCGCGTCGGCGCGATCGGGTATCCCCTGGCCCAACTCGCGCACGGCGTTCTGAACATCGTACTTCTCTATGTGTTGATGAGGTTCATCTTCCCGGCGGTGCGCTACGCCGCGCTGCTGGCGGACTTCGTCCGCATGGGCGCGTTCAACCTCGTGCTGGCGATCGCCGTCGTCGGGGTGCGGGCGTTGACCGCGGGGTGGAGTCCCGTTGCGTCCTTGTTGATCGGCGGGGCGGTGTTCGGGGCGCTTTTCGTGGCGGGGAACGCGGTGCTTCCCCTTGACCGGTCGATCAACGAAACGGTGGGGGCGTGGTGCAAGGGGCTGTTGCCTAAATCGTGGAGGCATTGTCCCGGGACCTTGGAGCCGGCCGTCTCGGCCGGTTTGCCGGAGGAAACGGCGGGGACCGCCGTCTCCAGTCGACAGGGACGCAGTTCGGGCAAACAGCCCCGCAAAGAGTGAATTAGGCGCGGCGGGGACGCTTGAGGAGAGGCCGATGGACTATCGCGAACACGAGGTCGAGTGGACCGGCGAGAAGGTGCGGCGGTTCTGGGATTTCATCGGCCGGCAGACGGCCGGGCACGGTAACTACTTTGCCCGCCAGGTCGGCGACGCCGTGGTCGAACTGGCCCGGGCGCAGGTCCGCTTGGGAGGACCTGTCTTGGATTATGGCGCCGGGGATGGATCGCTCCTTCAATGCCTGCTCGATGCGGGCGTCGAACCCGTGTACGCGTGTGAGTACTCGCCCGAGGCCGTCGAGGCGATCAACCGGCGGTTTGCGAACGATCCGCGATTCAAGGGGTGCTTCGGCGTGGACGATCTTCCGGCGATTCCCTTTGAAGCCGTGTTCCTGCTCGAAGCGATCGAGCATCTCGCAGGCGAAGGGCTGGAGGGGACCCTGGCGAAGATCTCTCGCGCGCTCAAGCCGGGTGGGGTGTTCGTGGTCACCACGCCCAATAGCGAGAACCTGGCCGAAGGCACGGTGGCGTGTCCCGACTGCGGCGCGGTGTTTCACCGGATGCAGCACGTGAATTCGTTCACGCCCGGCGCGCTGAGCGGCCTCCTCGCCCGGCACGGTTTTGAGGCGGTCTTCTGCGGCCCGGTGTGGCTGCGCGATTTCAAGCCCGGCCGCGAGATCAGACGGCTGGTAAAGAAGTTACTGGGCCGCCTGGAGCGCGCGAACCATCCGCACCTGGTCTACATCGGGACGAGAATGGAGGCCGCGTGATCCGTGGGAGTACATGGCGCAGTTGCACAAGGCGCCTTTTGGAGCCTTTCAGAACGGCAAGGCGGTGCTCGAAGCACCGCACTCCGAAGGAGTCGCTGCGCGACTCGGCAAAGCTGTGGTGTTCCGTTCCGAGCGCACCCCGGGCGCGCTCTTTGGGAGTGCGGCAGTTTGACTGCCGCCTTGGGCGAGGGAGTTCAGTCGGATTCACGCAAGGCGGTGGAGTGCTATGACCACGGTGGGCATTCACAAGCAGTCGGAAGGATTCCCGGCGAAGTGGGCGGAGTTCCTGGAGTCCCGCGGCGCGCAGGTTCGGTGGCTGGACCTCCTGGGGACTGACCCGCTCGAACAGGTCCGGGGCTGTGACGGGGTGATGTGGCACTGGGCGCACTATCCCCACGAGGAGCGGCTCGCGGCACGGCCCATCCTTCAAGTCATTGAAACGGAGCTGGGGATTCCCGTGTTCCCGGACCTGCGGACGGCGTGGCATTACGACGACAAGATCGCCCAGGCGTATCTCCTGCAGTCTCTTGGCCTTTCCGCTCCAAAAACCTGGGTTTTTTGGCGGCGTCAAGACGCCGAAAAGTGGGCCGGGTCGGCGTCCTATCCCGTGGTCGCGAAGCTGGCCGTTGGCGCGGGCTCGAGCAACGTGAAGCTTATCCGCGACGCGTGCGAAGCGTGGGCGCACATCGCGCGGATGTTTTCCCGCACGGGCATCATCGGTCGGGGACTGCATCCGGGCAAGGCAACGCTGGCCGGCGTCGCGAAAGACATCGCCCAGCGCATCCTGTGGGGCGGACGATACATGCTCCTGAAGAAGTATCCGCCCCTGCCGAAGCAGTACTGGATGCCGCAGAAGGGCTACGCGCTGTTCCAGGAGTTTCTTTCCGGCAACGAGTTCGACACGCGGATCACGGTGATCGGCGACCGCGCGTTCGGCTTTCGGCGGATGAACCGGCCCGGCGATTTCCGGGCGTCCGGCAGCGGCGTCATCGACCATGATCCGTCGCAGGTTGACCGCCGTTGTGTCGAGCTGGCATTCGAGGCCGCCCCGCGACTCCGATCGCAGTCCATGGCCTTCGACATCCTTTTCGCAGGCCCGCAACGGGAACCCACGATTGTGGAGATCAGCTACTGCTACGCCGATTGGGCCGTGGAGCAGTGCCCCGGGCACTGGGACCGCAGCCTGCAATGGCACGAGGGGCGCATGTGGCCGGAAGAAGCTCATGTGATCGATTTCCTGGAAAGGATCAAGACCCAGCGAGGCGGCCCGGCTGGATGAACGTCTGCATGCTCATAAGGAGTTACTGGCCCGGGCCCGAAGGCGGGGCCGAATGTCAGTGCCGCAAACTGGTCGCACAGCTCGACCGGTTGGGCGTGACGTGCACGATCGTTACGTACTGGCCCGCTTGGAACGTCCCTCGCCGCGAGCGGAAGGGGAACGTGCTGATCTGCCGGGTGGGTGTCCTGCGCCCGGCGATCCGCCGCGTGCTGGACTGGCGGAACCGGATCCGGGGTCCCACAGCTGGGATACAGGCGGTAGCCGAGGGAGCAGGGAGTGCGCGCCGGTTCAGGCCGCTGGGTCCGCTCCGGTGGCTTTCCCGGCTTTCGTTCATGATCGAAGCGGCCGCGGTGGTGAGACGCGGGCATTTCGATGTCATCCACGTCCACGAATCTCACTGGCTGGCCGGTTTCGGCGCGTGGTTGGCTGATCGGCTCGGCATCCCGGTTGTGTGCAAGGAATCCACGTGGCCCGCCCTGCCGCCGTCCGAGGTGGACGTACCCTTCGGGCGCATCTGGGAGCGCTGGCGCACGCGGCCGTGGTTCATTGCCACCGGCCCTCATATCCGGGACTCGCTGGCGGAGCAGGGCGTTCCGGCTGACCGGATCTGCGTGGTCCCCACCGGCGTGGAGATTCCGGCGGGCACGAGCGCGTTGGAAGGGAACAGAGTGCTATACGTCGGCAACCTGTGGCAGGGCGCACGATGGAAAGCGTTTGACGTGCTGATGGAGGCTTGGGGCCGGGTCCACGCGGCGGAGCCGGGTGCCCGCCTGGCCGTCGTGGGTGGGGGTGATCCCCGTCCGTGGCAGGACAAGGCGCGGGAACTGGGGTGCGGCGAATCGGTGATGTTCGCAGGGACGGTGGACGACGTGTCGGTCTTCTACCGCCAGGCCGGTCTTTTTGTTCTGCCCTCGCGGCGCGAGGGGCTCTCCAACGCCCTGCTGGAAGCTCAGAGTTGGGGCATCCCGGCGGTGGTCTCGGACATACCCGGCAACCGCGCCGTGGTGCGGGATGGCGAGAACGGTATCCTAGTCCCGGTCAATGACTCTGGCGCCTTGGCGGCGGCGATCCTCAGGCTCCTCCGTGACGCTGGTCTTCAGGCGAGGATGGGTCGGGCCGCGCGCCTGCGGATGGAACGTGACTTCGCCATGGAGGAGGTTGCGAGGCAGATCGCGGCAGTCTACCAGCAGGTCATCGGAACGAGCCGGGCGGGACGGTGTGCATGACGTCACGCCCGGACATCTCCTTTCTGGTCAGCCCGAAAGATCGTTCGCTGCTGGCGTGGCACGAAGACGGCGGTCTGATCGACGCTTCTGGAAACGTCTTTCCCGTGGTGAACGGCATTCCTCGTTTCGTAGAGAGCTCGAACTACGCCGACTCGTTCGGCCTGCAGTGGAATCAGTTCTGTCGAACGCAGATCGACAAGTTCAACGGCACGCATATCACGAGGGATCGCTTCCTGGAGTCGACGAACTGGCGGCTTGATGAGTTCAAATGCCGGAGAGTTCTCGATGTGGGCAGCGGGGCCGGACGATTCACGCAGATCGCGTTGGACGCCGGCGCCGATGTTTTCTCAGTGGACTACTCCAATGCCGTCGAAGCGAACCTGAGGAACAACGGGCCGCATCCTCGGCTGCATCTCTACCAGGCCAGCGTGTATGCCCTGCCTTTCCAGGAGGAGTTCTTCGACAAGATCTTCTGCTTTGGGGTTCTCCAGCACACGCCG
>JAZDKM010000433.1:0-11909 GCA_043803085.1 Planctomycetota bacterium | reverse complement strand
TGGCATGGCCAAGCCCACCGCAAGGTGGGCGCCGCCATGCGGAACGCCACGAGCCGGTGAGCGCTCGGGCATGGCGGCGCTCGCCGTCAGCGAGCTTGACCATGCCACCCGGGGCGCGGGGCTACGCTAAACACGTGTTGCGCCCCTGACGGACGCCATCCGATCGCGCCTGGTGCGGTATGAAGCGCGACAGCCGTACCGGGGCGGGAAGCCTATCCGGGCCCAACCGTAAGCCCGTTGAAACGGGCTAGGTTTGGGAGTAGAGAATAGAGAGGCCCTCGTAGACCAGCCGTCCAACGGCTGGCCTGTAGCCCTGCGGGCAAGGCCGCTGAAGCGGCCTGAAGCATCGCTCGCATTCCTCGCCACCCCAGGGAAACCGCCGACAGAGTGTCGCCCCTTTTCCTTCTCGTGGTGAGAAATGCGGGTTAGTTCAGGTCATCCGCACACGCCGCGCCGCTGCCGGATACGGTTGACCGGATCGCCTGCCGGGGGATGGCCAGTATAGTCATCCTGCCTGGCGAAACGGAGTCAGACTCTGCGGGGACGCAACCTGACAAGGGACAGCTCGGCCGACGGTGCGTCCAAGGCACCTGCCCCGTCGTCATGCACGGCCGGGCTGTTTCTTGCCCTTGGAACACCGGAGCCATGCCTCTCAAAATCCCAGGGTCTGGGGCAGAGCCCCAGTTCACCCACAGGTTCTGCTGAAGAACCTTTTTTCAGATCGAGCCATCCCAGACAGCGAGAGGTTTCAGGTCTTGATCCGGTCGAGCAGGACGACGGCGGCGGGGGTGAAAAGGAAGATCGGCAGCCAACTGGGCAAGGCGGCCAGAGACCCCTCCACGGCGAGATTCTGCCCCGCGAAGGAGAGCAAAAAGCACGCCCCACATACGGCCAGGCAGCGCGCCCCGTCGCTCAGAATATCCCCCGCGATGGCCCCGAGCATGAACGGCAGCCCCAGAAGCAGCAGGATCAGGTTCACAATGGGCGTGGCAAAGCGATTGTGCTTGATGTGCTGAATGCGTGCGGGGTCGAGTTCGCCCTTGTCCACCAGCCGGGCGAGTTGTGCGGAACTGAGGTACTGCACCCACTGCGAGGACTGCCGTAACTGGATGGCTTCCGGGGTGAGGTCGCTTTCGTAGAAGCGCACGGGTTCCTCCTGAACGTCGTCCTGCGGGCCCAGGCGCGGCTCGTCGCCGGCCCGGCGCGTCCGCACCAGGCCGCGCTGCAGCTCCCAAATCCCGCCGGCCGCATAACGCGCCTCGGGCTTCCAGCGGGCCTCCTCCGCCTCCAGCACGTGCTCCACGTTCCCCGACTCGTCCGGGTACATGACCAGCATGCGCTTCATCGTCTGCGCGGAGGGATCGAACTTCTGCGCCGACAGCAGGGCGTTATTTCGATCTTTCAGGAACCAGACCCCGTACGTTCTGCGGCCCAGAGCGTCGTCGTGGCGCCGGGCCAGTTTGTGGGCCACTGCAGGGATGACTAACTCGGTGTCCACAAACCACAGCGTTCCGGTGAGCAGGCCGAAGGCGAGGACCGGGGCGGCCACGCGATAGAGGCTGACGCCCGAGGCGAGAATGGCCGTCATCTCGTTCTGGCGGCGCATGCGGGCGACCGCGGCCAGGCAAGCAAACAGCGTGATCACCCCCGAAAGCTGCGCAAAGTAGAGAAACAGGTTGTTCCCATAGTAGCTGAAGATGCCGGCGACGGTCGTGGCCGTCGAGCCGGAGCTCTCGGTGAACTCGTCCATGTTGACGAACAGGTCGAGCACCACGTACAGGCTGATCATCACCGCCAGGGCAATGAGATAGTTCACCACGAGCGAGCGAAGGATGTAGCGGTCCAAGATGGTCATGTCGAGCCGGCGCAGTCAGCGCCGCAGCACTCTGAAAAGGACCAAGGTGTCCAGCCCGCCGACGGCCACAATGCCGGCCCACAAAACGGCCAGGCCCAGGATCGCTGTGCCGGGTTTTTCCGCCATCTGGCGTCCGGCGACAATCGTGACGATCACAAACAACGTCGGAACGAACGCGACGCCGAACGCCGTGAGGACGTGCGCCCCGCGGAAGATAATACCCAGGGCGGCCGCCAGAATCACGAGGACGAACACGCTGACGCTGAAAGCGAAGCGCGAGTACATCACGCCGTCGATGTCGCGGAGTAGTTGGTCGCGCAGCCCGACCGTGCGGTCCCGCCTCTTGGCGGCCTCGGTCCCGGGGGCGAACAACTCCGGGTCAGCGAGCAATTGCTCCGCGCCCATGCCAGAGACCTCGGCGATCATGGCGGGGTCGAGGGAGAAGGCGTCGAGCTTCACGTGCTGCCTCTTGACGGTTTTCGCAGGATTGGCGGGATCGGTGATGGTCACGTTGTCGAAAACCTCGAGGTAAGCCCGAGAGTCCGCGGGTTCTCGCCCCAACTCGGCGACCACGGCCGCCCGGTCCCCCATGACGGTCCTTTGGCCTTTGTCAGAACGCTCGTGGATCTGGACGTGCCCCTCCAACTGGACCCGGCCGTCGTTCGGATCCTGGCGAATTTGGTCCGCCCGCAGGTCAAAGGAGACGGTTTGGTCGCCGAGCACGGCGCGACCGTGGTTCATGATGTCGTCGATGACGCGGCCGTACAGCCGGGCCCCGCACGCTGATGCCCGCAGCCGCTCCAGTTGCTCCCACACTCCGAACCATCGGTCGGGCTGGGCGCGATAGTGGGCCAACTCGTTCAGGTCCAGCCATTTGACTTTCGGGCTGAAGCGCCGGGGGACCGGATGGGGGCCGAGCCTCTGATGGTCCTTGAGCTCTGCGGACTGGTGCCGGTGGTGGTCGATCAGGCTCACTCCGTACATGTCGGCGGTGACCGTGGGCTCGTCGCGCGCGGTGTCGAAAGAGAGCACCACCGAATGGGCCGACCCGGACCGCACCCAGTCGTCACCGTCCGTCTCGACGAACGTGACCCCGTCCAGTCGCACGCACTTGGCCGAAGGATCGTCGGGACGAGCTTCGACCTTGGCGTTGGCGGCGAAGAGACGATAACGGTCCCGGACCAGCGGAAACCCACCCGGCGTCTTCAAGCCTTGCACCACGATCTGTTCGAGGTCGCTCTGGACCAACACGCTGAGGTTCTTGATCAGTTTGGGAATGATGAAGTTGATGAAGGCGAACGTGATCGCCGCGGAGAACAGGCTGATGACCAGGGTGGGGGCGAACAGCGTCAGAATGTTGATGCCGCCGCTGCGGCAGGCGACGAACTCATTGTCCGCGCTGAGCCGCCCGTAGGTGGTCGCGGCGCTATACAGGGCCGCGATCGGCAGGGTCAAAGCCAGCGACACCGGCAAAACGAAACCCATCAGCTTGAGCATCTGCCAGGCCGTCACCTGCTCCAGCTCGATCATGTTCATGATGCCGCCGCCCAACCCCAGGACGACCATCAGACCGATGGCGGTGAGCAGGAAGGTCTTGCCCATCTCGCGGAAGATGTAGAACTGCAGGATCCAGAGCATCATCACAAACCGGAGACGACTCTACGGTGCGCGTCGCGCTCCGCGACCGTCCTACGGACCGCGGCCTACGGTGCCATGGTAGGCAGTTGAGGCAGAAAAGCAATGCGGCGCGCCGAGAAGTCGCTTGTGGGTGCGCGCCAGGATCGCGGGAGCAGAGCGGACGTTCCGATTTTCGGCGTTGACCACGGCGCTCCGGGCGCAGCCTGGTGTTTCCCGACGAGAGCGGCTTCCTGCTGCAGCCCCTGGTCCGGCGGACCTGAGCCCCGCGAGGACAGATCCCCATTCATTACCGTTGCGATCGACGCCCCTGGTCCCCCACGTGCACGGGCCTCCCGGGCCCAAGGATCCTGCGGAACTACACGGGGCGACCGTGTCAATCGTTCTTCGACCTTGTGAAATACAGTGATACTGTATTTCTTGACACAAGCGTGATAAAGGAGTAGACTTATAATGATCCTCTTGGGGAAGACTTCCGGCGGGAAGCGACGGGCGCAGGGAGCAGTGACAGATCGCTGTCACCGCAGGTCGGGCCGCAGATGCAGCCTGCACGCCTCTGACGTCCCGTGATAGCATACCAGTTGGCGATAGCTGTCGGCAAACTCCGTGATGTTGCCCGTCGCCGCCGAGTGGTGATTACGACCCGTGAGGATTGCCGCCCGCGTGGGCGAGCAAAGGGCCGTGGTGTGGTAACGGGTGTACCGCAAGCCGCCCTGCGCCAGGCGGTCCAGGGCGGGCGTGGGGACCTGGCCGCCGAACGTGGCGACCTGGCCGAAGCCCGCGTCGTCGATCAAAATAAAGAGCACGTTCGGCGCGCCCTCCGGAGCCTTGATGACGGACATCTTGTCCATCACGGACTCCTTGTAGGTCCTCCCGATGACGCCTTGGAACGGCTCCTCGGGCGGCGGCAGCACCGTGCTGCGCGGGGTCTGCGCCCACCCCGTCACGGGCCAAAAGGCCGACAGCGCGGTCGCCATGGCTAGCGGGCTGGCGAACATCCTCAACCACAGTTGCTTGACGCTGGTCATGCTCACGTCAATCTCCTTTCGTTGCGTTCGTTTAGCATTTTGCCCGACCTCCACTTGTCCGATAGGGGGCGCGAACCTCGTGCCGTTGCGCACCGGCTCCTTGTGCCCGTGTCTCCAGTCTCGCCCGGAGCTTCACTCACTTGATCTTTTCGATGCCCGGCGGCGCGTAGGGGTCCGGCGCACTGGGGCGAATGGGCGGCTCCTTCTTCAGCGAAACCAGGTGTTCCACCAGCACCTGGCCGGCGGGCCAACGGACCCAAGTGTTCTCTATCCCGTAGTTGAGGGCGTGCTCTTCCTTTGGGTCAAGGTGCAGGTTGTAGAGCAATGGGACGCCGTATTCCCGCGTCGGCGCACCACGGAGAATGCCGCCGCCATAGCAGCCCAGCTCACCCCAGCCGAAATTGTCCATCAACACCAGGACGATGTTGGGCTTCTGGTCCGCCGTGTGGGCGGCCGAGAGCGCCAGCCCGCAGAGCATTGCGAGGGGTGTCAGTGCCATTCGACTCATGGTTTGGCTCCCTTCGTTGCTCGTGCGTCACTTGACCTCCTCAATTTCGCCCGGCCGCCAGGTCTTGTCAAACCACGGCTCCAGCGGCCCGTAGAGCCGCAAGATGGTCAGCCAGCTCTTGCCGGGTACGGTCTGCATCCAGTTGCTCTCGTTGCCTGCCGGGGCCTGCGGCCCGAAGTAGATGTCGATCGAGCCGTCGGCGTTGTTCGCCAGGTCCTGCTTGTAACTGTTGATGCTCGGGAAGGGTTGCCCGGTCTGGAGCAATGAGCGGGCCTGCGTGCCGTACACAACGACCGACCAGAAATTCTTCGCCGGGACGTTGGGCGGCAGGCGCAGTCGATAGGTCTTTCCTCCGTCGACGGGACGGCCCTGGGAATCGTGATTGCTACCCTCGTATTGTGAGCCGACGCCCACCATCTTCATACCCATGGCCGGCGTCACGAAGATCCCATTGATGTAGAACAGCGTTCGCGCATCCAGGTCGCGATGGCCGTCCTTGAGGAACTCGTAGCTCCCGCCAGGAAAGGGGTTCAGCCAGTAGCTGCCCGGGTAATAAAAGGCGTCGGTTGTACGTGGCTCGGTGCTGATCGCCCCCGTGGTAGCGTAGCCGACAGCGACGGCCTCCGTGAGAATCTTCTTCATCCGCACGTCGGGTGCGAAAGGCTTGCCTTTCACGATGCCGATGGCGGCGAGCAGGCCGCCGAGTTCGGGGTCGAGGGCTTCCGCCGGCTCGGCCTGCACCACCTGGTTCACCTGCTCGAAGAACGTGAAGTCGCTGGCGAAGATGGTATTGAAGGCGCGGCCCGAGCACCGCAGCCCCAAGTGCCTGACCGCCCCCACCGAATACGCCGACGGCATGGTGGAGCACGATGGCACGGTGGGCTCCTTGCTCAAAGCACTCGATGATCTGGGAATCGCGGACAACACCATCGTGATCTACACGACCGACAACGGCCCGCATGCCAATACCTGGCCCGACGCCGCGATGACTCCGTTTCGTAGCGAGAAAAACACCAACTGGGAAGGCGCCTTTCGCGTGCCCTGTTTCATTCGCTGGCCGGGTCACATCAAGCCAGACTCCGTCTCAAACGAAATCGTCAGCCGGCTGGACTGGCTGCCGACGTTGGTCGCCGCCGGGGTCGGTCCCTTCGCCGCCACCGTAGTCGTGGACGCTGCTGGAGCTTTCGTGGGCCAGATTGCCGTTGACGTACACGGTGAACTCCGCCCGCAGGCGGTAGTCGAAGACCAGGGGGACGAGATGCTCCGGCCAGGGGTCCTCGGGAGTCTCCGGGGGATAGTCCGGCGGTACAGTGACCGTGATCGAGCTGTGCCCCTCCACGACGATCTCGAGGTCGTCGTCGCTGTCGTTCATGAACCGGTACGTGGAGCGGCCAGTGTTCATGTTCACGCCGCAGTACGAGAAGGTCATGACGCCCGAGGAAGTTTACGTGAAGGGCTGCCAAGTCAACCCGCCGAAGTGGTCCCGGTGGGTCGGCTGGCTGGAAAAGAACTAGGTGTTCGAGGCCCAACCCTCAAACAGAAACGCCGAAAGAATTTCCGCTTGAAACCCGTGGCAAGACATGTCCACGTGGCTGAACGTGGATAGGGGCCATTCATCTGTCTTCATCCGTGTACATCTGGGGCTTCAATCTGCGTGGTGGGTTCGGGCTGGGGGAAGTCAAAGCCCATGAGATTCTGCAACGGCCAGGGCGGGTAGCGCGTCAGGCAGCGGTAGCCCACAAACTCGTCCGCCCGCCAGCCCAGAGAATCGAAAACGTAGTGGGTGAGGCGCGCGTGTTGGGCGTAGACGGGTGTGGCGGTTTGGGCAATACCCGGCCCGAGGTGCTGGAGATGCGCGGCCGGTGGGTAGCGATCGAACCACCTTTCGTCGCGGTACTCGGCGGGGCCACGGATGCCCATGAAAAAGATATCCAGCGAGGCGATGCACATCGTCGCCAAGCTGCGGTGCAAGTAAACGTCGAACAACAGCCGTTTGGCGGGCACGTCAATGGAGGTCCCAATGTTCAAGGCCCGCTTGGGATCGTGGATGGGATGGGCCATGACGCCCGCCGACCAAGCTCCGGTGAGAATGTCGATGGGACGCTTCACGGGCACGGTATTGAGGTCGACGAGATGGACCAAGTGGGGGCCGCGCCGCAGGGACTGGAGCGCCGGCAGGGGTGAACTGCAGAACGTGTTCAACAGTGCCCCAGGAGTCATGCCTTCCAGCTCTTCCCCTTCGAAGGAGCGAAAGCGTACGCGTTCCTGGTTGGGGTCCCAGTCCCGCTCCCGGATGGTCCAGCCGAACGTTATGGGGGCCGCTCGTCCCAGCCGCTCCAGCCCGATGGCGCCGCGGACCTGGGCGATGTCCAGCAGGCTGGGATCATCGGGGTAGGGGCGGATCGCCCAGAGGGAAAGATGGACGGCGCACGAGCGCCCGGTGAACTCACGAGCCGCACGGAACAACGCGGTACGGGAGCGTTCGTAGGCCTTTTCGCGTTGCTCGGGAATCTCACCGGCGATCATGGCCAGCAACTCGGTCTGGCTGCCAGCCCATTGCTTGAGACAAGCCTCGTAGCGATCCACCGCCGTGGTGAGTTCGTCCACCACACGGGCATCCCGTGCGAACGAGCGGGCCGCCTGACAGAACTGTCGCAGACCCTCGATGCCCGGCAGCTTGGCCACGACGGCCAGCCCGTCCTTCTCCCGGCTGCCGGCCATAATCTTGCGGCACAGGAACCCTTCCAGGTTCAAGAGTCGACCCAAGTCGCTCCCCATGGCTGGTGGACCCGGGAGTGTGCGGAGCACGGGTCCCAGCACGGCAAGGAGCCTACTACCAACCTGGCGAATTTCTTCGATCGGTCCTGGAGCGATCGCCGCTTCACGCCGGGCCGACTTGGATCGTGTTGCAGGCCTATTCGGCATCTGTGGGATTCTACCGCAAGCAAAAAAATCGGTTTCCCGTTGCGCTGTACTTTCGGATAGATTATACTCTCAGTGTGCACTCAGTGCAATAGGGACGCTGGCCTTTTTCCAGAAGCCTGGTTCCATTGACCGAGGTGACACAAGCGTGGGCTTGGTCTGTGGTAATCCTAACGGACGGGAGGTGTGCAGACATGTTCGGGTGTGGTTTGATGGACCGGTACGGACAAGAACAGGTAGGGAAACTGAGGGGTCTTCTGGGGGATGCTGCCGGGGGTGATTCCCCACCGGTCGGCCGGAGGCACGACCCGCGCTTCCGCGTTTTCGGGGCGCTGGCTATGGCCCTGGCGATGGTCCTGATGATGGAAACTGCAGCGTGGGCAGAACCCACGCTCCCCATGGGCAGGTCCCGGCAAGTCCCTGAGGTGGCCGCTAAGCTGACTCCGGAATTGCGCGCTCAACTCGAGCAGGGGGCGCCAGGGGAGATGGTCGCCTGCCTCGTCATGATGAGAGAACCCTATCCCTTCCAAGCCCTGAGCGGGCGGCCGAGCCGGGAGAAGATCGACGTCTGCCGGGCGACGGCCCGACAGAGCCAGGCGCCGGTGCTGGACCAGTTGCGGCGGAGCCCCAACAACGCCCGCGTGGAACGCGAGTACTGGGTGATCAATGGATTCCACCTCTTGGCCAAGCCCGAGGTGATTCGCGAGCTGAGCGGTCGAGAAGATATTAAGTACATCTTGCACATCGGCGAGGTACACTTGGTGGACCCAGTGCTTTCCGAGGGGAAGCCGGAAACGCGGGCCGTCGAGTGGGGCGTGCAGAAGGTGAACGCCCCGGCCTGCTGGAACGAGGGCTTCACCGGCGAAGGGGTCATCGTGGCCCACACCGACACGGGGGTGGACACCAGCCACCCGGCGCTGGAGGGCAAGTTCACCGGGTATTGGCACGACTCGATCAACGGCCGGCCAGATCCCTACGACGACCACGGTCACGGGACCCACACCATGGGCACGATCCTGGGCGGCGACGGGAACGGTCCCTTCACCGAAGACATCGGCGTGGCACCGGGCGCCACCTTTGTCACGGCGAAAATACTCAACTCCGCCGGCCAGGGCACGGACACCCAGGTCCTGGACGGGATGCAGTATATCGCCGACCTCGAAACCACCGTGGACATGAGAGTCATGTCGGCCTCCTGGGCCGACAGCAACCCCACGGGCCTGTGGGTCTGGGACATGTGCCAGACCTTCAAATCCATCGGCATTCTGCCCGTGTTTGCCATTGGGAATGATCCCAATGCCGACCCCTATCCGCCGCCCGGCACCGCCGCCGTACCGGGGAATTACCCCTTGGTGCTGGGTGTGGGGGCCACCGATTCCAGCGACAACATGGCCTACTTCTCTCTTCGGGGACCGGCCCCGAACCAAAGCCCCTGGACCGATCCAGCCAACTGGTATCGCCCCGATTGGAATCGGATCAAGCCCGACATCTCCGCGCCCGGGGTCAGCGTGCGCTCCAGCCTGCCTGGAGGTCAGTACGCGTCCTGGAACGGCACCTCCATGGCCACCCCACACGTTGCGGGGACGGTGGCCATCCTCTGCCAGAAGAACCCCACGATGGACCTGGCCACCATGTATAACATCATTCTGGACAGCGCGGATCAGCCTTCCCAGGGGGCGCCCTACCCGAACAACGCTTACGGCTGGGGCAGGTTGAATGCTTACGCGGCCCTGCAAGACACGCCGGGGATGAACCAGCCCTGGATCAGCGTGACCCAAATGCTCATCACGGATGACGCGCCCGGCGGCAACGGAAACGGACTGATCGAGCCCGGCGAAACCGCCGAACTGGTCATTACGGTCAAGAACATCGGCCAGCAACCGGCCTTTGATGCCACCGTGGAGTTATCCTCTCAGGACAACTACGTTACCGTAGGCGCTGGCGTGGTGATGTTCGGCGAGCTGAGTCCTGGGGAGTCGGCCTCCAACGCGAGTCTGCCCCTCACCTTCACGGCCCATGTATTGAGCCCGCCGGGACACCTCGCCCACTTGTTGCTGACCCTCAGTGCCCAGGGCGGGGCTTACCCCGACTATTCCGGCACGAAGCCCTTCAGTGTCCAGATCGGAACCCCACCCCCGCCGCTGGTCCTTTTTGTGGATGACTTTGAGTATGGCCCCGGTGAGTCCTTCGCCGACTTCTGGACCGTCACCGGCAACTGGACCTGGACCTCGGGGCAAAGCCACTCTCCCACTCATTCCGCGTACAGCGGGGGTACGGCCCTGGACAACTTCACCTACGTCACCCAGAGGAACGCCGTTGATCTCTCGAACTTCCGGGAAGCCAGCCTGACCTGGTGGCACAAGTACGACTTCTCGGATGGTGATGTGTTCATTGATGCCGAGGCTGCGATCTCCATGAACGGCGGTGCCTGGCAGAACATCTGGGAGTTCGACTTCGTAACTCATCCCGATTCCGTCTCCTGGACGGAGAATGCGTATTCGCTCATGCCCACGCCCGGTTAGGTCAAGGTCCGATTCGGGGCCCACGGGCACGCTGCCTTCCAGGATGTCCCCTACTGGTGGATCGACGATCTGGCCTTCACGTCACCCGATGACGTGGAGCCGCCGTACTTCACCGATACCATCGTGCTGGCGGACACGATCTTCACGGGTCCGTACACCATTCGCAGCACCGTGACCGACTACAACGGAGTCGCTTCCGTGCAACTGTACTACCGGATCAACGGCGGGTCGTGGAACGTGGCGGCTATGACCGCGCTCGGCGGCGACGACTATGAGGCCCAGATCCCCGCACAATCCCCGCCCAGCACCGTGGACTACTACCTCAGCGCCACCGATCAGTGGATCAATCCCAATACCGGGGCCGATCCGGTGGGGGCGCCGTCTTACGGCACGTACTCCTTCGACGTTCTCGTTCCCATCCCGGAGGCCTGCTGCTTCGCCGATGACACCTGCCAGGACCTGCCGGAGCAGTCCTGCGATCCTGCCGGAGGACGGCCACAGGGGACGGACACCAGTTGCGCCACGGTGGACTGCTCCGCCATCGTGGAAGCCTGCTGCCGACAGGACGGCACGTGCGTGGATATCTCGCCGTTCGACTGCCTGGATCAGAGTGGGATTCCGGGCGGACCGGGAACGGATTGCAGCGGTACGCAGTGTCCACAGCCGGTGTCCTGCTGTTATCTGGACGGCTCGTGCGCGGAAGTGCTCCCGACGACGTGCTCGGCCCAGGGCGGAACGCCCAAACCCTCCGGCGCCGGCTGTCTGGGAGACAACGATGGGGACGGCACCGACGACGGTTGCGAGCCCGAAATCCCTGGCGACTTGGATCACGACGGAGACGTGGACCTGGAGGACTTCAGGATCATGCAAGCGAATTTCACGGGGCCGAGGTAGAGCAGAGAGCGTTCGGCGGGGGGACCCGCCGGAGAGTTTGTTTAGATTGAAGATTGAAGTTCGAAGATGAGGACGAAAAACCAACGCTGAAAGCTCTTTGTGGGACTGTCTTGGTCATTGGGAGTCGTTTTGAAGGAGGAATGAAGATGTTTCCACGCAGCCTCATGATGGGATGGGTTTTTGTTCTGGTCGTAGGAGGATGGGTTAGGCGAGCAGTTCGAGCATCGGCTGATAGACCATTTCGGTGAGGAGCCGCCCGGTCTTCGGATGCTTCGCGGTCGCGATCCACTCGCTGACGATCTTCTCAAACTCGTCGGTGGTGGTGCCCGCGTGCGTCGCCATAATCAACTCGACGAAGGCGCGCTCGCCACCCCCCAGGGCCGCGTACAGCAGCGGTGCGGCCGTGCGTCGCTGCTCCTCTCCGCCACGATCACACCACCCCTCGTTACCTGTACAACCCCAGGTACTTGAATGCTTTCGGCCACTCCGCGCGCGGCTTGAACGCGACGGCGACCTCCTGGCCAGCGAGTGCCGATTCGGTCAGG
>JAZDKM010000432.1:0-4648 GCA_043803085.1 Planctomycetota bacterium | reverse complement strand
CTGGCGACGTCCACGAAGTGCTCGGAATCGATTCTGCCTGCGGTCTCGGCCTTGCTCTACGCCGCCGCAGGCTGACGATTGCCGCCCACCGTTGCACTCAGGCAAACTGCCGGCGGGTTACAAAAGGGCCAAACCCCAGAGAGTGGCGGCCCGTCCGTAGGACGGCCGCCACTCTCTCAATACCTCTCAAGAACCTCTAGCGATAAACCAACGCTCGTAACCTCCGATGCTACGCGCACTTACCGATTTAGCTTTCCAGCGTGTGTAGGGTATTCTTCCAGCGTGAGTAGGGGATTCTTCCAGCGTGTGTAGTTAGCTTGCCCAGTTTCACACCGATCGTGCCCGCGGTGCGCGCCTCGGCCGGATCGGTCACCGCCGCGTCTCGCGGGCGAAGGAGGAGGTCGATGATGTTTCAAAGTGTGCCTTGGTCGCCGGGGTTTCCACCGGCGCCGAGCAGCGTCCGGGACGTGCTGGAAGCACTGCGCAGGGACGCACAACCCCTCGAAACGCAGCGAACCGAACTGGACGTCGTGGCCACGCTGCTGAGCACCGTCAACGATCCCGGCAGCCCGATGGCGGGCGCCATTCTGGAGCGGGTCGTGGCCGCCGATCTGATCCATCCCCCGTACGCGCGCCTCCTGCAGGCCATCCACGACCTGCACACCGCCGGCAAGTTCATCGACGAGCAGGCCCTGGCAGCTTGCGACCCGGAGCTGCGCCAGGCCTTCGCCGACGACTCCCTGGGGGAAGTCTTTGCGGCTGAGCCGATCCTCGACAGCCGCCAACTGCGGCAGCGCATTGAGTCCGTGATTCGTAGCGGTGCGCTGCACCAGGCCCGCGCGGCCCTGCAGCAGACCGCGGCCCAGGTTCTGGACGCCGAGGAGAATCCGGCGGTTCATGTGGCCGACGTCGCGGAATCATTGCGGCGGGCTGCCGACACTTTATCCGCCGCGCAGCACCGCGCGGCAGACCTCGGCTGGGCCCGCACGCTTCGGGAAGATCTCGATCGCACCGTCGCCGGCCTGGCCGAGACCCACGGCAAGGAGTTCCTCGGCCTGCCGACGATGACGCTCCCGACGCTAGACCGGTACACGCTGGGGCTGCGCGGGTTCCTGCTGCTGGCCGCGGCGCCGGGCGTCGGGAAGACCAGTCTGGGCCAGCAACTCGGCCTCGACATCGTCGAGTACAACGCCGACGCGGTTTTCATCTTTTTCTCGTTTGAAATGGGGTGCGAGGACATACGCCGCCGCTTACTGGCCATGATGTCAGGGCTGCCCTGGAAGACGGTTCTGCTCGGGTCGGGCCCCAAAAGCTCACCGTTCGCTGCCGGAGACGGCCTGCGGCTGACCGACGAGGATCGCAAGGCCTTCAACTCCGGCGTCGAGGCGCTGTACGCCTTGGGCGACCGCATTTTCATCTTCGACCAGGAGCATCTCGGTGCCGTACATCTCCGTTCCATGCTCGCGGCCGTCCAGGCCGCCAAAAAGAAGTCCGGTGCGCAGCGCGCCTTCGTGCTGGTCGACAGTTTGCAGGCCATGCCGTTCGAGCGCGATGCGGGCGTGCCGTGGTCCAACGACGTCGAGCGGGACAATCATGTCATCAGTCAGATGCTGCGCCTGCAGCGGACCACCGGCGACGCGTTGATGCTGATTTCCGAGCAAAACAAGGTAGGCATGGGTAGGGACGATCTGAAAAGCCCGCGCGGTACCGCCCGTGGGGTCTACAGCCCCGACACCGTCATGATTCTCCAGTCGCCGGAGGGCACGATTCCCGACGCCAACTCGGAATACAGGGAAGTGGAACTCAAAATCGTGAAGGGCCGGGACGGTACCTTCCGGGGCCGCATTTCGTTGCGGTTCTATTACGGGCGCATGACGTTCGAAGAGGACACCGGCCAGGCTCCCGACGCGGTGATCAGCGGAGGGCCAATATGAACGTCGCCGGCGAAAACCCTCCCGGCGGCACCGGTGGTCCGATGCCCGCAACGGTGATCACCGTAGTACCCAGCCGCATCAGCGACGTGCATCCCGCGTTTCGCAACTCAAGCGTCTCGCTGGCCCGGCGCATCGACGAATTCCGGCCCCACACCACGACCGAACGGCTACCGGTTCGGCGCGGACCGCGCCGGGCTCCTGGCGATGAAACCAGGCGGCGTATCAAGGTGCTGCTCTTCCATCGCGCCGATCCCCGGTATTCCTCCGGCAAACCCACGCCGGGGCGCAAGGCGGCGGTGGCAGAATGGACTTCTACCCCGGTCGCGGGCAGCGGCGAGGACGTCGTGACCCAGTGCCTCAAGGCCCTGTCCAAATTGGACACCGATTGCTTGTTGACGGTGTACGCCCTGATCGCCATGGCCGTCGAAAACCGCGGTGCGGTGGTCGACGACATCGCAGCCCTTAGCCGCCGGCGTGGCTGGAGCCCGTCTTCGCTGGACGCGCGGAGTCGGCCGGGTATGGCGAGTCGGCGCGAACGACTCCGGGAGCATCTCGGCTTGTTGACTCAAATCGAGTTCGTCATCACCGGCCTCGGGGAGAAGCAGAACCGCTACGTCGCCTTCCCCTTGTTACGCTACATGGTCCGGGGAGGCGAGCGTGCGGAGGGTGGGGGCGGACGAGAGTATGTGGTCTACGAGTTTCACCCGCTGCTGTGGCGCGATATGACGGAGGCCGGGCGGGCGCTGTTCTACGAGGCCGCCTTCTTGCACGCCGACGCCAAGCGGGACGAATGGGCGGTACGGCTCTTGTGGTACATGGGCTCGCGCTGGGGGCGCAATTGGGTGACGAAAATGCTGGATCAAAAAGGCGGGCGGTTGACGGAACGCGTAGCCGCCCTGCTGAACGGAGCTGACATCCACTATTCACGCCAACTCTCCGCCCAGGGCCGGCCGTGGCTGCGGCGGTCATTCCGGAACGCCATGGACAAGCTGTTGGCCTGGCGTCCGAGCCCCCTCATCGGCGGGTACGAGATACGGGAGCATCCGACGGACCCGTTGGAGGATCGCGTCACGTTCCGGCCTACCGCCACCGTGGCGAACCGGTACAACACGGCGCGGTCCAAGGCCATTGCGTCGCGGGACCGCAGATTGGCGTGGCGGGCTGGCGGACAGGTCGCCGGTTCGGCCTCGGAGTCCTTGGCGTGACACGCTGAACGCCTGGCGGATTTGCGCGCCTGGAACGGTTTCGATACGCTGGTGAGTAGTGCCGCCAAGGTCGGCCCCGAGCCGGGCTTCTTGGGAAGCCCCGGAGTGCTGTCCTCAGGCGGTCTCGTGGAGAAACTTATCATGGCTGCACGGCCCGATACCACGACATTCCCCGAAGCGGTGGAAGCCCTTGAGACCTCCGCCGGCTTTGGCCAGGACCGGAACCTGACGGATTCGGTGGAAGACCCGACGGCTCCCGCCAGGCCAACGCCGGATACCGCGGACGATCTGGTGGGCTCGCAACCCACTTCTGGTGCCGACGTTCCGCCGGCCGCTGAGACCAAGGGCAATGGCCGGCAAAGGCCAGCGGAGGCGGCTCCTCCTGGGGCGGCCCCACTGAGGCCCAGACCGGCGTGGGCCACGTGGCCGGACTTCCGAACAGCGATTGCGAGGGCCGAACAGCTGCGTCGAGACGTTGCTCATTTGGCGGCGACCGGCTCGCCCGATGACGGGCGAGGAACCGCCTCGACCTCGGGGGCGGAGGCCAGTCAGGAGCCGGAGCAACTCAGCCTGTCCCAGCAGGCCCGACACTTGCCCGAGCAGGGCGACTTGTTGGGCTTGCTGGCCTCGATTGAATCGGCGCCGGTGCGGGACGTGACCGCCCTGACCCTGCAGCAGATCGCCGGTTGCGTCCGCCGGATGGCCCAGGAAAACATCGATGCGCTGACTGATGCGCTGTTCGCCATCATCATGGCGATGGCGGGCGACTTGCTGGTCCGCTGCCGCGTGATCATCACCCAGGAGATCGCCATAACTGACGCCACCGGCCGGCGCCTCCCCGATCTGCCCGCTCTACTCGTCGAGCAGGGGTGGCTAAAGCGGTTTGAGATGTTGAGCCGATTCGTCGCAGAGATGGCCACCGTGCGCAACCGCATCCGGCACGTCAATTCGCTGAGCGAGCTGGCCCCTCGCAGCGGCCGGCGACGGAGCCCGGGCTCGTCGGCCTCGCCGGAGGGTATGGATATGGCTCTTGTTATGGAGTTGCACAAAGCGCAGCGGAACGGGCAGCATCGGCAAACCACGGAGCCGTTCGAATTTCCGTAGCCGGCGGTCCCGCCCCGGGCCCCAGATCCAGATGCTGCCGGGTGGTCGAGAGAGCCTCCAGCAGACCTGGCAAGCCTACGGGCCAGGCCCGTCCCCTGGAGCGTCTTCATGACGCTGGCCAAACACTCCATCCCGTTCGAAGACGACCCCAAGTTGCTCCAGCGCTGGCGCCGGATCGAGACCAAGCTGCGGGACGCCCGGCCGCTCCTGATACATAACGGGGGGGTGTTTGAATTTCGCCGGCCGAACCGAGTCAGCCTTTGGGCCGATATTTCCCATTTATCAGACCTTAAGCGGCCATCGTACCCGGGTGAGCCACCCGATTCAAGCAAAAACGGCCTATCTTGCCACGGTTCCTGCCCATCTGGCCGACCTCCCGGCGCGCCGGGACGCCGATCTCATCGC
>JAZDKM010000431.1:0-6938 GCA_043803085.1 Planctomycetota bacterium | reverse complement strand
ACAGCGGCGCTGGCCACCAAGCCCCACGTCGAGCGGCGGTGGCCGCGGACGGCCCCGCCCGGCTCCGCGAACTTGTTGAGCTGATGGGCCCGTTCGATACGGACGGCGAGTTCGTCGAGCAATCCCTCCGGCGCCGATTGCCGCGGCAGGGTATGGACGGCCTCCACGGTCCGCCGGAGCCTTTCAAGCATCTCGCGCACCTGGGGCTCCGTGGCGAGGATGCGTTCGACCTCCGCGGTCTCCTCCGGGCCCAGTTCGCCGTCGAGGTAGGCCGACAAACGCTCGCCAAGCTGTTCCTCATTCTGCGGAAGCATATTCGCTACTTTCCTCGTCTGGAGTGTTCGTCGTCGACGTAAGGTTGCAGCCGCGCGCGGAGGGTCGCTCGGGCCCGGTGCAACCTCGATTTCACCGTGCCCGGCGCGATTTCGAGTATCCCCGCAATCTCGGCATAATCAAAGCCCTCGATGTCTCGCAGCACGACCACCGCCCGGTGATCGGGTTCCAAGGTGTTCAGGGCCTCCTCCACCTGCTGCCGCATTTCGGAGGCCATGACCCGCTGGGCGGGAGGTTCGGCGGCTTCGTCCGTTAGGCGGTCGCGCAGCGGCTCGGCCTGTGGGTCGACGCCACCTTCCTGGTCCAGCGAGTGGGCCCGGCGGAGCCGTGCCTTGCGGCGGTGCGACAGGGCGAGGTTCATCGCGATGCGAAAGACCCAGGTGTAGAACCCGCTGCGTCCATGAAATGACGCGAGGGACTGATACGCCCGGAGAAACGCCTCCTGCGTAAGGTCGCGGGCGTCTTCCAGGTGTCCGCACATCCGCCAGCACGTGTTGTAGACCTTGTCCTGGTACTTCGACACCAACACGCCGAATGCGTCCACGTCGCCGCCCCGCACCCGCTCGATCAGCACGGCATCCTCAAACCGGATGGTCGGCACGCACCCTTCCGGCGGTGCCTCCTCCTCGTCGCGGAGCAAGACCTGTTTGCTTAGACGCTTGGACACAGCTTCGGTTCCCCGCACGCGGTCGTTCCGCCGGGGCCTGGTACGTTATTCGGACCTTCTCATCTTGACCGTCCCACGCGGAAGGGTCAACGGTAGCGGTCCACCGTGAAAGGGAGGTTCCCACCGTTGCCCTGTCTGCCCGTGGCAAAAGTCGTAGCACAGGCTTCCAGCCTGTGTTTTCGCGGGCGCTTGGATGCCCGTGCCACACCGCGCTTGGCCACTTTCACCACGGGCTGCTAGCCCTCTCCCGAGGGGAGAGGGGTTACGGCCAGGCTCGGAGCCAGTCCCGTTTTGGAAAGGGGAAAGATGTTCGGGGTAATGTTCCCCCGCTCGACCGCGCGGTTCACAAAGGCCCGCGCCCGCTCCAAGTCCCCTGCGGTTTTCGGGGCCGCCGCCAGGGTCCGCTTGTGGCAGCGTTCCAACGACTGCCGCCGGCGTCCCAAACCTGCCGAAGCCCAGCCGTAGTACAAAGCCACAAACAACGCGACCGCTTCCGGGCTGCGCTCCGCCGCGCGGCGCGGAGCAATCTGGACACCGGTAACGCCCGATTTGCGTCGCCGGGAACGCCTCGCGTCACGGCGACTTTGGGAATGCGATGGGCGCTGGTCTCGCCGTGCAGCGGATCCTCGCGCAGCGGGTCGAGTTCTGGCCGCTGAGCGACCGCTCGATCCACTATGCCCTGCTCAACGACCCGCCGCTGCGCCACACCGCCAAGCCTGAATCGGTGTACGCCAAGGATCGGGCCAGCTACCATGACCTGACGGACCTGCTGAGCCGGGCGTGGCCTAACGGCCGGTATCACCGCCGGCGCGAAGCGGCGTCCGCTGCATGCCATTGTTAGGCGACCGATCACAATTTCACTGCGTCACCCTCACCATGCCACGACTCTGTATCCCACTTGAGAGTGAACACCAACTCCCACCATTGATGTTTCTTCTGGCCGTAACGGAAGTTCATCACTACGGTGGCACCCAGGCTGCGGGCCTGCTTGGCCAGTCTCTGCTTGACTTCCGAAAGGTTTGCGTTCTGTCGTGAGATCTCTACGCTCAGATGTCGGAGCACGGCCGCGCCAGGCACCGTACTTTCGGTAAAGAAGACCTCATCATGCACGCTCCCCTTGACGCCAAAGCGGTTCTCCATGGTTATTTGTCTCTCTCCATCACGACAATCATTTCTTCGCGTTTGCCTGTCAGAGACGAGATGCTGGCTGTGGCGACTGAGACGACAGCCCATCCCTCAGTTGCATACGAATTGATTGCTTTCTCGAGCTTCTCGGGATCGAACTTACCCGCGAAGAAGCGGTCCTTCTGAGTGAGGACTTTGTACTCTTTCATGCTCATCTCCTTCTGAGTTGCAATTATCCGCCTAACAATAATTATTGCGTTTCGCGTAAGCAATGGAACCGGCGTACTACAGTTTTGGCCTGCAAAACCGGCCCTATTCTGCTTGACGGTGCTTGCGTTACTTTTGCGTAACCCAATAGATTGACCCGCGTAAGATGCGGGGTTTCGTTCTTGCTCCCCGTATAACACGCCGTTGGAACGGCTGTCAGAGTCGCGCTAATCCCTTTATCTTCCGTTGGTTGCGCTCTATCCAACGGTTTATCACGGCGTCTTGTGCGGATCGGCATCCGCTGGTGCGAGAATCCCTTCTCGCACCCAGACCTGCGGGAATCCCTTCCCGCGTGTCTGCGTGCGAGATAGGAGTCTCGCACGAGCACGCGTGTCTTATGCGGATCGGCATAATAACCTCCTCGATTGCCTCAAAGCCCGTCAACCGGACTGCGGACGCCCGCCGGGCCACGGTTGAGGAACGCTGGTACCGGAATCCTTTCCGGTACCCATTCGCACTGGCTGGCACGTGGGTGCGGGAAGGGATTCCCGCACCAGCCAGCTTGACGTCGCTGTGGCCCAGAAGTTCGTGGACCGTTCGAATATCGTAGCCGCCTTCGAGCAAGTGAGTGGCGAAAGAATGCCGGAAGGTATGGCAAGTGGCCCGCTTGGTCAATCCAGCCAGTAGGGTGGGCACTGCCCACCATCTTGCGGACAGGCGGTGACGGATTCGGTGGGCGGTGCCCACCCTACGATCTTTTTGAACCAGCGATTCGTCCCGGCGGCTGTAGTGCCGGGGGCATAACGCTTGACGAAGCTGGGCAAGCAGTTTGGGGCGCCGTGGCCGAATCGGGGGGTCCAGCCCGGGATGGGGCGTGCCCATGCTGGAGTGGCTTGGCTGCATGGGTCGCACTCCTACCGGCGAGGGGGCTTCGCCAGGCGCCCCTAGCCAACGTACGCGCAGCATAACGCGGAGTGGCGGGCGCTGCAACGCCGACGTGCCGGCCCGGTGGGCCGCCCGCCGAACGCGACCGCGGTGCGGTCGTGCGTCGGTCTCGAACCAGGTCAGGGCATCGGCGGTCTTCAGGTCGACGATGCCGAACTTCGGGCTGTACCAGTCGATCCGAATCTGACTGGCCACGCCGCGATAGATGCAGTGCACCACGCCCTCGGCCACGCCGACGGCGGCACGGGGCGGCTGTCGGCGGCCACACGGTCCGCGATGCCATCATCCCCGGAAAAGAGTTCACCATCCGCAATCCCTCCCCCCGGTTCAGAGAACCTGGGCCACCCAAGCGCGAGCGCAGACCCTACGGTTAGCTGAGTGTAACCGTTTCTAACCGTCCGCCCCTGGGCGTGCACCGATGCTCAGGGGCGGACGTTTCTTTTCGCGGGCGTTGCCTTTTCACGCCCCAGCCACTAAAAACGCGGCTCGCCGGCGGGACGGCGCGGGCGTGGACCCGCCGGACGGGCCGTTTTGAGAGAGAAAGAGGTCGGGAGCCCTTCGGGGCGGCCCCCGTCTCGGGCTGACGGCATTGAGACAGGAGTAGCATAAACCAGGCGGGTAGCCCACCTCCTTTGGAGGTGGGGGAGACGATTAAGGCGGATGGCCCGGCATTGCTGCGCGCGGAAGGAGAGTTCACCATCCGGAATCGCTCCCCCAGGTTCAGAGAACCTGGGCCACCCAACCGCGAGCGCAGACCCTACGGTTGTCGGAGATCGAACAATGGCTATCGCCTATAACCAGCGGACGCACAAGAACGGAGAGCTTCGGGCCTCGGACGCGGGGAAGCCGGTCACCCTCGTGGGGTGGGTGCAGAATTACCGCGACCACGGCGGCATGGTCTTCATCGACCTCCGCGACTACACCGGCGTCACCCAGCTCAAGTTCAATCCCGAGACTGACCCGAAGGCCCACGGCCTCGCCCGCGGCTTGCGGAACGAGTACGTCATCGCCGTGGTCGGGCAGGTGGCCATGCGCGGCGACAACATCAACGCCAAGCTGCCCACCGGCGAGATCGAGGTCGAGGTGCGGGAAGTGGACATCCTGAACAAGTCCGAGCCGGTGCCGTTTGAGATCAGCGACGAGTGCGACGCCGGCGAGGACCTGCGCCTCAAGTATCGGATGCTCGACCTGCGGCGCCCACGCAACCAACGCATCTTCCGCCTGCGGCACCGTATCTCCAATGCGATCCGCAACTACTTCAACGCCCACCATTTCGTCGAGATCGAGACGCCGTTCCTGACCAAGTCTACGCCCGAAGGCGCCCGCGATTACCTGGTGCCGTCGCGCATTCAGCAGGGGCATTTCTATGCCCTGCCGCAGTCGCCGCAAATCTTCAAACAGCTTTTCATGATCGCCGGTTTCGACCGCTATGCGCAGATCGTCCGCTGTTTCCGCGATGAGGACCTGCGGGCCGACCGCCAGCCGGAATTCACCCAACTGGACATGGAAATGGCCTTCGTGCAGGCCGACGACGTGATGGAGGCGGTCGAGGGTTGCGTCAAGGAAATCTTCAAGCAAGGCATCGGAGTGGACATCCCCACGCCCCTTCGACGCATGAGCTACCAGGAGTCGATGGACCGGTACGGCATTGATCGGCCGGATACGCGCTTCGGCCTGGAGCTGGAGGACGTCACGGATATGGTCCGTGAGACGGACTTTGCCGGGTTCACGGATGCCATCCGTGCGGGCGGCGTGGTGCGGTGCATCGTCGCCCAGGGAGGCGACAAGCTCACCCGGAAGGTCACCGACGGGCTGGCCGAGGAACTGCGGGGGGTCGGCGCGACGGGCTTACCGTTGACCAAAGTAGTCAAAGGTGCCAACGGCCCTGAGTTCTCCACCGGCGTGGCCAAGTTCATCCAGCCGCTCTGTCGGCCGTTGTGCGAGGCGCTCAGTGCCCAGGTGGGCGACACGATCTTCTTCATGCCCGGCAAGTACAACGAGGTATGCAAGTACCTGCACCATCTGCGGACGCGGCTGGCCCAAATCCTCGACCTCATTCCGAGCGACGCGTGGCACCTGCTCTGGGTGGTGGACTTCCCCATGTTCATCTGGGACGACGGCGAGCGGCGCTGGTTCAGCACGCACCACCCGTTCACCTCGCCGCGGGACGAGGACGTGCACCTGCTGGACGCCGATCCCGGCCGGGTGCGTGCCAAGGCCTACGATCTGGTGCTCAACGGCACCGAGATGGCGGGCGGCAGCATCCGGATTCATCGGTCGGACGTGCAGGCCAAGGTGTTCCAACTGCTGGGCATCAGTCCGCAAGAGGCTCAGCTCAAGTTCCAGTTTTTGATGGACGCGTTGCGTTTCGGGGCCCCGCCGCACGGCGGGATCGCCTTCGGCCTGGACCGTTGGGTGATGATGTTGGCCAAGGCCCAGAGCCTGCGCGAGGTGATCGCGTTTCCCAAGACGCAGCGGGCGGTGTGTCCGCTGACCGACGCCCCGAGCGAAGTCTCCGACGAGCAGCTCAGGGAGCTGGGTCTCGACCTCCGCGCCGAGGTGAAAGCCAGGAAGCAAAAAGCCGGCGGCGGCGAGCACGTCCACCGCACGCACGACGAGTAGGGTGGGCATGCTCCGCTAGAGAAATGCCAACGGGCGTGTCGAGAGAGCTACCATGGCTTGTTTCTCCTGACAGCCTACATCGCCAGGAAGCTGGCCGGAGGACGCGTCGAATGGCAGAGAAGCTGACTTTTCAATATGACCGGGAGGCCGACATCCTCCATATCCGAAAGCGCCCACCCTATCCGCAACAGGAGTCGGAGGAACTCGGCGACGAGGTTATTGCGCGGCTGAACCCGACCACGGGGGAAATCGAGAGCGTGGAGGTCTTGTTCTTCTCTACGCGGCTCCTGCGCAGCGACCTCTTTGAGTTGCCCGTAAAAGCGGATTTGCGCTCGGCAGTATAGTTGGGTGTTCGCAGTAGGCACGGGCCGCCCATCGTTGCGTGCCACAAAAAAATCTTCTCGTTCGTGCGAGATTCCTATCTCGCACGCACCGCCCTGGGATTCCTATCCCGTCGGAGGGCACGCGGGAAGGGATTCCCGCAGGCCTGGGTGCGAGCCCCTTGACCCCGCGGAGCGGCGTCAAGGGCGGGCGGGATTCTCGCACCAGGAGACACGATCGCAGCGATCGCCATTCTGCATGAAAATGGGCTGACCGACGGTGTTGTGGCGATGCGGATCGGCAACCGCTTGGCGCCGCGAGTCCAAGCACCAGAACGACCGCCGCTGGGGCTTCAGATGCCCCAATGGGGCAGTGGCCTCCAGCCCAGATGCCCCAATGGGGCAATGGCCTCCAGCCCAGATGCCCCAACGGGGCAATGGCCTCCAGCCCAGATGCCCCAACGGGGCAATGGCCTCCAGCCCAGATGCCCCAACGGGGCAATGGCCTCCAGCCCAGGGTTGCGCCGAAGGCGCTACCCTGGGTCGGGGCGGCGCAGATACACGCAACCCCAACGGGGTTGGGGCTCATGCCCCCAATGACACAACCCCGTCGGGGTTGTCTCTGGATTGGCTCCGTCTCCCAGGGTTGTCCCGGCGCGCCGGAACAACCCTGGGCTGGAGGACGGCACGCCTTTGGCGTGACAGGACGCAGTTTTCAG
>JAZDKM010000430.1:0-2352 GCA_043803085.1 Planctomycetota bacterium | reverse complement strand
CCGCTGCGATCACATGCACCGACGTCATGGCCAAGGAGCACCCCGAGCTCGTCATCACCTTCCTGAAGGGCATGATCAAGGTGGGTCGCTGGACCAACGAGCACAAGCACGCCGCGGCCGCGATCCTCGACAAGCAGACGTTCTACCTGGACGTCGAGGATACCTACGAGGGCATCAAGCACATTGACATGGTTCCCAACCTGTCGCCCCAGAACCTTGTGTCGGTCGAAATCGGCAAGGATTTCATGTTGAGCCACGGTTACATCAAGAACGACTTCGATGTGAAGAAGTGGGCCGCGCCGAAATTCCTCGAACAGGCGGCCAAAGAACTGCTTGAGGATCTCTGGAAGAAGAAAGCCAAGGAGAAACTTCCCGAACCAACGCCGTGGGGTCCAGGCTCGCTCCAGAAAGCCGAACCGATGGCTTGCGGCTGTGCGACGGGAGACCTCGCCAAGAAGAAATTATCCCGCATTATTCACGCAACCTTCTTGCCCTTTCGGAAAGTTGTGCTACTTTGTCCGTAGTTGCTGGAGAATTGTGATGCAGCGATGCGAGCACGGAGGTTGATCTGATGGGTGAAGGCAAGCAGCCGTTCTTCGAACCCTCGTTCAATCGAGCCATCAAGGTGCAAGCGGGGAGCGATCGTCTCACCTCCGACGGCGGAGCGATGCTGCTGCGGGAGGCCGATCATCGCCTGGGGCTGATCGATTCGCTGGCCGAGCGATTGTGCGACCCGCGGCAGCCGCACCTGATTCGCTACTCGCTGGGCGAATTGCTGCGGGAACGGATCTACAGCTTGGCGTTGGGCTATCGTGCCCAGGACGACCTGGATCGCTTGGCCCACGATCCGGCCCTGCGGATGGCGAGCTGGAATCGTGCGGGCAAACGGGTTTTGGAGGAGCGTCTGGCCAGCCAGCCCACGCAGTCGCGGCTGCTGGATCTGCTGGCGCACCAGGGGCGGAACCTGGAGGTGTTGCGGCGGGCGTTGGGGGATTGGGTGGAGCGGCACCTGCGGAGCCGCAGCGATCACGCCGTACGGCGGGGCACCATCGACGTCGACAGCTTCCCGCAAGAAGTGTCTGGCGGGCAACAGGGCGCCGCCTGGCACGGCCATTACCAGGCCAAAATCTACCATCCCTTGGTGGCCAGCTTTTCGGTCGGCGGCGACTACGACAACGACTGGCAAGGCGGGCGTCTGGGCAACGGTTTCATCCACGCCATCTTGCGGCGCGGCAATGCGCACACGGCGGAAGGGATGCTCCGTTTCCTGAAGCGGGTGCTGGAGTTGGCGTCGCGGTTGGCGTATGTGTTCGACCTGCGGTTGGACGCGGGGATGACCGAGGGGCGGGTGTTGGACTATTTGACGCGGCAGAACAGGCGTTTTCTGGGGCGTTTGAAGGGGAATGCCGTGCTGGACGCGTTGGCCGAGCCGCACCTCAAACGCCCGCCGGGCCGTCCGCCGCAGGAGGGCTACGAGACGGTGGTGGAGCTGGGCCAGTATCAGGCCGCGTCGTGGGAGTTCCCGCAGCGTGTGGTGTTGGTGATCCTCGATTACCCCGACCCGCAGTCGGGGCAGTTGTTCCTGGAGCCGGACTATTTCTTCCTGGTCAGCGGCTGGCCGGAAGAGGAGATGGACGCGGTGGCATCGCTGGCCCACTATCGCGGTCGCGGCACGTTCGAGGATCGGCTGGGCGAGTTCAACCAGGCTCTGGGGATGCAGTTGTCGAGTCCGGAATTCCCGGAAAATGAAGCCAACTTGTTGTTGGGGCTGCTGGCGTTCAACCTCGCCAACCTGTTGCGGATTGAGTTGGAGGACAGGTTGGGCGGCTGCTGGGACCTGGGGCGATTCCGCGATTACGTGCTGAAGGCGGGCGGCCGGGTGGCCAAGCATTCGCGCCGGCTGCTGGTGCACCTGGCGCAGGCGGTGGTCGGTTTCTGGCGGCGGCTGGTGGAGCGGATCAGCGGTTGGCGATTGGCCCCGCGTTTTCCCCTGCCGCGCGGGCCGATGGTCTGCATGTGGCGGCCGCCTCCCCGCCACGCACATCTCTGCGAGGTACTTCGGGACTGAGTTGCCACTGACCACGTTGCCCTCGCCCCAAACCCAGCCTCCTTGGGGAAAGGGGGTGGTGTGCGGTCTTCTATAGCTTCCCCATGTCTTGGCTTTCATAGCCCACGGGCGCAACGAGCGTGAATAATCCGGGATATGGGCCGGAAGACGGCGAATCGCTATGAAATGTGGGTCCGTCTGCTTGACACAGTTTCCTTTCACGAATGGAACGTCTGCCAAGATGCGTCCTGTTCTTGTGGTGTCGAAGGATGAGTTTAACGCAGGAGAGGACGTTGTTGTCGTAC
>JAZDKM010000429.1:0-4705 GCA_043803085.1 Planctomycetota bacterium | reverse complement strand
GGAGCGGCGGTCCTCGGTCTGGTTGAACTGCTGCTGCGGGAACGGGGTAACCAGCAAGCGTAGCCCCTCCAGTTGCTTGGGATTCAGGAGGCCGTTGAACAACTCATAGTAATTGTCGAAGGTCACGACCTTGCCCTGGGATACGTCGCCGAGGTCCGGGCGGGTCGTCAGGTAGATGGGCGGGGGATACTCGGGTAGAAAGTGCGTGGGCAGGTCGTAGTCAAGATCGAAGCGGGTCAGGTCGCGACCTTCCTGCCGTTTGATCTCGTCGATGTGGTGCTGCGGGAACACCATACCGCCCTCGGGGTGATTGGGGTGCGGCAAGGGCAGGAATCCCTTGGGAAACAGCCCCTGGTCGCGAATCTCCTCCGCAGCCGTTTGGGCGAGCTTCTCCCAGGTCAAGCCGGCGACCAATTTCGCCCGGATGCCGGCCTGGACCGGCTTGCCGCGCGACATGGTGACCCCTTCCGCCGGGCGGTCGCTCAGATCATAGCGTTCCGCCAGCAAATCCATTTGTCGCTTCATCACCTCCGCTTTGGCCGCCTGCATGCGGGCCATCGTGGTCTCGAACTTCTCCGGGATCGTGACGGGAGCATAGCTGGACGGCTCCGCGGCCCGAGCTGTGGTGAGCCGAAGTCCGATCGCGGCAATGATCAAAGCCACAATCGCCACCGCAGTCTGTGCTCGCGCGTGATACCCATTCTGCTTCGGTTTCATGACTCTTTCTCCTTACCATCTCTTAGAGGAATGTAATGTTCTCACACCCTGTGCAGGGCCCGACGCCGACCCCTGCGGACTTTCTCCCGCTGCCCGATCCCCTGGTATTCAGTTGCGTGCAGTCTCCAACGCGGTCAGGATTTTGGCAAGGACCCGCTCTTTCACCTCGGCCAGCGTACCGGGGATGCGGGCCCCGGCGGCGTTGACGTGGCCCCCGCCGCCGAAGGCGGCCGCGAGGGCGGCGACGTCCACATGCCGCTTGCTGCGGAAGCTGGTGCGGATCAGTCCGTCGCCGGATTCCGTGAACAACACCGAGACGTCCACGGACGCGATACGCAGCGGCTCGTTAATGATACCTTCGGTATCAGCGGACTGTGCCCCGCAGCGGGCGAAGGCCGTGTGGGTAAGGTGCATAGCGGCAACGCAACCGCCGTCCAGCAGCTCGAGCGTTTCCAGGGCGGCACCCAGCAAACGCACCTTGGCCGCCCGCTCCGACTGGTAGATGCGGACGTAAAGCTCATGCGGGTCCAGGCCGTGTCTGACCAGTGCTGCGGCGGCTTCGAGGGCGCGGCCGTCGGTATTGCCGAACGCGAACCAACCGGTATCCGTCGTAATCCCCACGAACAGACCACGCAGGGCGTCGTCGTCGAGCGGCCAATCCAGCGCTCGGGCCCAGTCGTAAAGGATCAATGCGGCCGCCGCCGCGTCCGTGTCAACAAGGTATGCATTCGCCGGCAGATCGCGCGTGACGTGGTGGTCCACCGCGATCCGCGGAAGCGAACTCGCCCGCAACCAATCGGCCAGCGGCGTCAATTGCGCGTACGCACACGTATCCAGGATGAGCACGCCGTCCACACTGCCCAAGTCGGTTCCACCCACCTCCTGACCAAAAATCGGGAGCGGATCATTCTCCGTCAAGAAGCCGTAAGGGGTCGGAGCCGGGTCGAAGAGCATGGCCAACGGCGCCGAACCCAACCGCCGCAGAATGGAGCGCATGGCCAACACGGTCCCGAGCGCATCACCGTCGGGGCGTTCGTGGGTCACCACCAGGGGGCGACGCCAAGAGCGGAGGAGGGACGCGGCCTGCTGAAACTGGGTGGAATCGATCGCGGTCACGTACGCTTCTCGTTTTCGCGGACGACACCGGTACGCTCGGCGTACAGCCGCCGCACGCGGGTCACGTCCTCGGTGATTTGCCGGATGAGTTCCTCTTTGGACGCGAACTTCCTTTGGCCCCGCAACGGGTCGTGAAAGTCCAACCGAATCGGCCGACCGTAGAGGTCGCCAATGAAGTCCAACAGATGGGCCTCGACACGGGTGGTCGTGCCGCCGAACGTCGGCGCCGTGCCGATGTTGATGGCCGCCGCATAGCTCTCACCTGCCAGGTGGGCCTCGCCCGCGTAAACTCCCTCACCCGGCACAAGCTGCTCCGCGCCATCGAGGTTCGCGGTGGGAAAACCCAACTCGACGCCGCGAGCGGCGCCGTGGCCGACGGTCCCCACCAGGGTGTAGGGGCGCCCCAGACAAAGTTCCGCGTGGTGGACCCGGCCCTCCTGCAACAGCTTGCGAATCAGGGAGCTGGAAACCAGGACCGTCTCGTGGTGTTCCACCTGAAGACGGACCGGTTCGACGACAAACGTCTCGAACCCGCGACTCGGCCCGAGTTGCTGGAGCAATTCGGTGGTGCCCTTACGTCCTCGTCCGAAGCCGAAAGATGCCCCCTCCACCACGTGGGTAGGATGGAAGCGGGGCACGATGATCCGGTCGATGAAGTCCTCGGGGGTCAGACCCAACAGCGCCGGCGTGCTCTCTGCCACTCCCACAAGGTCGGCCCTCGCCTGCCCGAGTTGGGCGATTTTTTCCTCCGCCGGCGTCAGTCGCGGGGGGGACCGGTGCGGCCCCACCACGCTGAGGGGATGCGGCTCGAAGGTCAGCACGGCGACCGGCACGTTGCGGTCCGCGGCTAACAGCCCGGCTTGGGCGATGATCTGCCGGTGGCCGCGGTGCACCCCGTCGAAGTTGCCAATGGTCAAGACGCAGGCCGGCGAGTCAAGACGCTCGAAATCCTCTCCTCGGATGACCCGCATGCCGCAATCTCTCGTCCGGGCGGTGACAGTATTGGGGGCGTGAGTAAGATAGAGGGCGGAGACCGGTTTGGCAAACGCGGTTTGAGGGGTTGTGCCGATGATGGGAGTATGATGCCACCGCCGGACGATACGATCCTTTCCGAAGCCCCGCCCAAGGTCGACCTGGCCCTGTGCGTCGACCCCCTTGCGCTGCGGAGGTTCCGGGCCGTGCTCAGGTACCTGTGCGTGGGGTTGCTGGACGTGGCCGCACAGGTCCGATTGGTCACCTCTTCCGCCGAGGCCCAATCGCTCACGCTCGGATCGGTCCAACATGTGTTCTACAAAGAGGTGCCCTGGCCGTTTCGGGGCCAAGGCGTGCATCGTGTGCTCGAAGCGCTCGCGGGGCGCGTGCCGAACCTCGTTCACGGGTTCACCGGCCGCTCTTTTGAGATGGCCGCCGCGATCGCCCGGCATTTCGACGTCCATTTGGTCTTACACGCGCTCAGCATGAACGACGTGACGAAGCTTGCCCGGCCCGCCGGGTACTCGGCCGATCACGTGGTGGCGGGTAGCCGGCCGATCTTCGATGCCATCCTGGAGGGCGTGGCAGTGGACCGCCAGCGCTTGAGCTTGGTCCGGTCCGGGACGATCGCCGGGGACGGCCCGACCTGTTTCACGCAGCCGCATCGGATTCCGACCATTCTCTGTACCAGCCAATTGACCCTCACCAGCGGCGTGGACCGGCTGTTGGAGGCGCTGTGTCTGCTGCGGGAGCGCGGCCAACCGTTCCTGGCGTTCCTGACCGGCTCGGGGCCTGCGGAACACGCCCTGCGGAAGGCCGCTCAGGCCGCCGGTCTGGCCTCCGTGGTCACGTTCGCACAACCGTTGGGCGACGCCAAGCAGATCATGGCCGGTGCGGACATTTTCGTGCGGCCCTCCGCCGAAAACGCGATTTCGGTGCGCACCTTGCAGGCCCTGGGGGCCGGCATGGCCATGGTCACCGTGCAGGGGGGGGCGGCCGATGCCTATCTGCACGAGATCACGGCCTTGGTCTGCCCCGATGGACAGCCGATCACCCTGGCGGCCGCCATCGAACGCTTGCTCCTTGACCGCGTTTTCGCGCGTACGCTGGCGACCCAGGCGGTCCAACACGTGAAGAAGTACCATTCGGTCAGCGCCATGTGCGAGGCCCTGCTGCAAATCTATTATGATCTGTCGCTGCGGGACAAAACCCTCTCAGTCAACCGCTAATGGAGTCAGTCAGAATAGGTGCCGCGCATGGGTACCGACCCGCGACCGTGAGGGAGCGAACACCGAACCGCGACCGTAAGGGAGCGAACCAGAGTAGGGTCCGCGCCCGCGGACCATTTCCTTTCCGTCGGGCAAAGCCCGACCTACTCTGCCAACCACCTGTGCAGACCATACTCGCACACCGGCTTGGTGCGCGAGCGCCCACCCTCCTTTGTGTTGGTGGGGCTTTGCCCGACACTTTGTTGTGGTGGGCGGCGTCCACCCTACACAACTGTGCCCTCTGTTTGCTCTGTGACAAACAATCGGGCTGCGGCGCGCGCCGCCTGTGAAGTGGCGCTGTACAATGGGTTTGTTTGGTAATTTCGAAGAAGGCAGGAAGCAGAAAAGCCGAAACGTCGAAACGTCGAAAGAGAGGAGCGGAAGCGACGGAACGACGAAGTGGGGCAGAGGGCATGAAGTGGCGCTGTACAATGGGTTTGTTTGGTAATTTCGAAGAAGGCGGGAAGCAGAAAAGCCGAAACGTCGAAACGTCGAAACGTCGAAAGAGAGGAGTGGAAGCCTCGAAACGTCGAAAATGGGTTCGTTTGGAAATTCTGCATTCTCGATCATCCGGGCCGCATTTCGGGGGCTGGCGGCGGTTGATTCCACCCGCGCGCGGACTCTCTCCTATT
>JAZDKM010000428.1:0-5409 GCA_043803085.1 Planctomycetota bacterium | reverse complement strand
CTGTACGATCCCGAATGGTATTCCCGCTCGGCCCGAAACGACCACTCCCGCAAGGTCCGTGCCGAACAGTATTGGGACGCAACTCGTTTTCGCCCAGCGAGTGTTCGTCCTGCAGCCGAGCAGGCGTTGGCCGAAAACGAGCTGCGTCCCCTTTTGCTCGCTTGCCCCTGACCTCTTTTCGCGGCCCGTTCAAGCTTCCAATATCGCGCGCAGTTTCTCGACCAACTCCCTCGGCCGATAGGGCTTCTGAACAAAGCCGGCCAGCTCCTCCCCGATGAACTGGCTGATGGCGTCCTCCTCGTTGTAACCGCTCGAGAGAACGACCGGCACCTTGGGTCGGACTCGGCGGAGTTCTCGGAGCACTTCCTCACCGCTCAGTTGCGGCATGGTCATGTCCAGCAGGACCGCGGCGATCTCGTCGGCGTGTCTCTGGAAAACTTCCAGTGCTTGCCGCCCGTCGGCGGCGGTCAGCACCGTGAAGCCGAAACGCTCCAGCGTCATCCGGGCGACGGTGCGTACGGCCTCCTCGTCGTCCACGACGAGGATCGTGCCGGTCCCGCGCCATTCCTGCTCGGTCGTGGCTTTCTCGCTCGTGGCTTCCTCGCCCGGCGCTCCGCTTGTGCCCTCACCCGGCGTACCCACGCACGGAAACAGGACCGTGAAGGTTGTCCCACCTCCGGCTCGGGTGTCCACTTTCAACGTACCCTTGTGCCCGCGCATGATCCCCAGGATCGCGGACAGCCCCAGCCCCCGGCCGCTGAATTTCGTGGTGAAAAAGGGGTCGAAAATCTTCGACACGGTCTCGGCATCCATCCCGCATCCCGTGTCTGCGACCTCCACGTAGGCGTAATAGCCCTCCGGGAGATCGTCGTGCAGACGGGTCTCAGAAAGATACGCCCGGTCCGCCTTCCGCACCCCGGTGCTGACCGCAATCACCCCGCTGCAGTCACCGACCGCGTCCGAGGCATTGGTGATTAAGTTCATCACCACTTGCCGAACTTGCGTGGCATCAGCCCGGATTGCAGCAAGGTCCCGCGCCAGATTGAACCGAAGAACGGCTTTCTTCGAGATGGAAACCTGGAGCAGGTGGGCCATTTCCTCGACCACCTTGGAGAGATCGAGAGGCTCGACGATAAACCGGCCCTTCCCCGAGTAAGCCAACATTTGCCGGGTGAGGTCGGCCGCACGCTGGGCCGCCGTTTCGATCTGCCGGATGGTTTGCCGCGCAGCCGATTCCGGCGCTAGCTCCATCAGTGCCAGACCCGCGTTCCCCAGAATGCCCACCAGCAGGTTGTTAAAATCGTGCGCGATCCCGCCGGCGAGGATGCCAAGACTCTCCAGTTTCTGGGCCTGCTGGATCCGCGCCTCCAGCCTTCTCTGCTCCTCTTCCGCCCGCCGGCGCTCGGTGACGTCGAGCACGTAACCCTCGTAATGCGTGATCTGCGCCTGCTCATTCCGGGCCACCACGGTGAAGTCGTATAACCAGCGCACCCCGCCATCCGGCCGGATGATCCGGTAGTCCTGCTCAAAACAGGGCACGGCCTCTCGGCTGTGCCTCGCCACCTCTTCGGCAATGCGCTCCAGGTCGTCGGGATGGATGATGGCGGCGTAGAGGACCCGACCGCTCATGAAGTCCTCGGCGGTGTAACCCAACAGGCAGGCGACGTTTGGCGAAACGTACTCCACCGGCCAGCCGCGCGCCGCGACCCACCGGAACACGACTACGGGTCCGCCCATGAACAAGCGGCGCTCGCGCAGCAGTTGCTCCTCTGCCCGCTTGCGCTCGGTGATATCCTCGTAGGTCCCGAGAATGCCCACCACCTTGCCCTCCGCGTCGTGCAGCGGGATCTTGTTCGTGTCCAGCCAGGCGTGGGTGCCGTCGGCCTGAAGCTCCGGCTCGATGATATGGTACTCGGGTTGGTCCGCGCCCATCACCCGGCGGTCGCATTCCCGATAGAACTCGGTCTCCTCCTGCTTCCAGGCCAAGTCGTAGTCGGTCTTGCCCGGGATCTCGTCCGCCAAGCGCAGTCCGGCGTCCTTGGCAAAGAGCTGGTTGCAGCCGATGTAAACGGAGTTGCGGTCTTTCCAGAAGACCCGGGCCGGTATGGTGTCCAGCACAAGTTGCAGCATCTGCCGCGACTCCCGCAGCGCCTCCTCCGCCCCCCGACGCTCGGTGATGTTGCTTAAGAACCCTTCGAGAAACAGCAGTTCTCCGCTCTCTTCCTCAAAAACCCCCGTGCCAAACTCTTCAACCCAACGCCACTCTCCGCTGCGATGCTTGATCCGGTACACCAGGTGGAAGGGGCGTTTTTCCGCCAGAGCTTGATCGACTTGGCCATAAACGTTGGGCGCGTCGTCGGGATGGTACAGGTCCGCGAAACTGACCCGGTCTTCCAGAAACTCCTCCTTCGGATAACCGGTCAGCACTTCGACCGCGTCATTCAGGTAGCGCATCGTGTAGCGCCGGTCGTTGCGGCATAAGTACACGACGCCCGGAATGTTCTCGGCCAGGAGCGGGAACCGCCGCTCGCTGGCCCGCAGCGCCGCCTCCGTCTGCTGCCGCTGATCGATGTCACGTTTCAGACTCCACATCCCCCAGGCCATGCCACACGCCAGCGCCACGCACAACAACGCCAGCGCGATCATACCCCATCCCCACCCCCAGGGTCCGGCGAACCACAGCAGGACACACCACACAACGACGAATAACCCTGCCAAGCCGGCGGGCCCCCACCAACCCCGCGGTGAAGCGCGGCGCGCAACCGGTTCCGCCTCCAACCGCGTCCTGCTGAATACGCCGCTGGCCGGTTCCCGATCGCTCACGTCGGTCTCCCCAGTTCTGTCAAGAAGGGCCCATCGAAGAGTCGGCTCCGAACGGGCCTGGAGCCGGTTTCAGTGTACAGCGTCCTGCACCCGCGTCCACAACCAGATCGGTCCTCGCCGCTCGCAGTGTCCGACGCCATCACGAACGTTCATGAACCTGCGGATTCGACCTAACGGTACGCCTCGCCTGCTGGCCGAGACCAGGATATGGATCCAGTCATGAGGTCCATTTCAGATACCAAACGACGAGACATCCATCACCATCGTAAATACTAACCTATTGTTTTCAAATAGATTGTTGTTTATCTGGGAAATGCTAATAGTAAAGATACCATTGACATTGTACTCGTAATACTTCAGTACTCCATCACCGCCCGCAACGGGTTTTTGCGCTCAGAGGGGCGAGCCGGTCACGCTCCCGTGCCGACCAGGCCGGCGACACCGTCGGCGTCCGTGGGCAGCGCCTCGGTCAGGTTCTCTGGACCTCCTGAGGTCCGGACGCAGACGGTATCCTCGATGCGAATGCCGCCGAACTCAGCCTTCAACAAAGCGTCGATGGCCCGGCGGTTCACCGCGTCGGTGAACGGGGAGACTAGATCATCACGCCGCCAGATCGCCGGCACCAGGTAAATCCCCGGTTCGATGGTGACAGCCATCCCGGGAGACAGGTCCCGGTCTAGACGGAGGAAGTTGTCGCCGAAGGTGGAGCGACGCGTGCGGCCCGGCCCATAGCCGGCCAAGTCCCCGAAGTCCTCCATGTCGTGTACGTCCAGCCCGATCAAGTGACCCAACCCGTGCGGAAAAAACAGCGTGTGCGCGCGGCGCTCGGCCAACTCAGCCGGGTCGCCCCGCAGCAGGTCGGCCTGCACCAGCCCGGCGCACAACGTCCGGGCGGCCTCATCATGGATGTCCCGGAAGCGGCGGCCGGGAACACAGGCGGCGACGGCCTCCCGCTGAGCGCGCAAAACCGTCTCATAGAGGTGACGCTGCACCGCCGTCCATGCCCCGCTCACAGGAACCGTGCGCGTGATGTCGCACGCATAACCCCCGGGCTCCTCCGCTCCCGCGTCCACCAGGAGGAGGGCCCCGTTGCGCAATGGATTGGCATAACTATCGCTGTGCAGCACTTCCCCGTGCACGGTGATGATCGGCGTGAAAGAAGGCCGGCACTCCTGGGCCACCAGCACCGCCACGAACGCCCCCGCGACGTCCGCCTCACGCCGGCCGGGGGCCGTCGCTGCCAAGGCCGCACGGTGCGCCGCGATGTTCACTTGGGCCGCGCGACGCATCGCCGCCAACTCGTGCTCGTCCTTGGTCAGGCGGAGGTCGATAACGGCCAACAACTCCTCCTGGTCGGCCGGCTCCAACTTCAGTTTATTCACCCACTCGCGCGAGCGCACGCAGGGCGGGCCGACCCAGCACGGCACACGGTCCGACGGCCGCGATCCGAAGCCGTCCACGTCCATCACGTGCATCGCAGACACCCCGGCCGCCGCCGCCAACCCTGCGTCCGCCGGCGTCTCCCCCAGCCATAACGCATCGTCGGGGCCCGGTGCCGGCCGAAGCAAGGTGCATCCCGCATCGCCGTCGCTGCCGGCTTCAATGGCCCAAGCCGCCCCCTCCAGGGGCGGGCCGCCGAGGTACAAGTAGGTACTGCCCGCGCGAAAAGGATGTGTGTTCGCGGGGTAGTTCCGCGCGGGGGCGTAGCCGCCCGGGATCAGTATCGGGCGACGCAGCGTTGCCGCCAGGCGCGCACGCCGGCTACGGTAGACTTCCGGCGGCGCGGTCATACGCAATGGTGGTTTGATACTCATGCGAGAGAGTATCGCATGAGACGCGGAGGAAGGGAAACCATCGGGCTGTTTTCTGTAAGATCCTTCGGGAACTCGTCTTACGCGTCAACTCCGTGCCAGAGCGAGAGTTGCCGCGTCTCATGGATGGCTCTACCTCCACAGTCTTCTGCCGTCTCGTGACCCGGTTGGTCGACCCAACGAGCTCGGGCGTGGGCGGCGGACAAGACCCCCCTCCCCCAGGGAGGGGGTAGTGGGAGGGCCAGAAGCGCGACGGGTTCGGCGCAGGCCTGGAACGCCGGCGAGGACAGCTGCTAACCGCGTGCCCCCGAATGGCAATTACGCATACCTGCCGAAAGAACACTGACGATACGCCCACAATGTAACTGCTTGCCCGATTGCTTACCAAGCTCGCCCGTCACGACCCCTTGCCTGGCGCTCCAAGAAGGGAATCCAAACCTGACCCAGGTGAGAAGTCCTGCGCCTCGTAGCCCTTCCGGAAGATCCGCGCCCCCGCCGCACCCAGCAGCACTACCGCCGATTCCTCCACTCGTAACATGCTCCCCTCTCTCAGACCAACCACGATCGAGTCGTTGTGCCCAAGAAACTCGCGAATCCGCGCATCGCGGCTCTCTCCCATGTGCGTTGATAATTCGGGTCAATCCCATTCTTGTTGAATTCCCGAGCGGCCCCAGGGGGTTACGCAACCCGTTCCAGGCACCCCTTGCGGTGCGTTTGCAAGGCGGCACGCAGTCGGGGAAGCTGGCGGTAGCCCCACACCTTGCGTAGACGCGGC
>JAZDKM010000427.1:0-3090 GCA_043803085.1 Planctomycetota bacterium | reverse complement strand
CAGCACTGACATCAGCTATCCAGTCCTCAAAATGCCCATGACTGCGATCCCTATCTGGACAAGCGTCAGACCGATCAGAGCCCATGTGAGGTTGCGCAGAGTCTTCGTCAGCCGCTCCACTTTCTCAGATGAACTGGCCAGCAACGTCACGTCTCGGTGCATATTGCCAGTGACCGTATCAAGCGCCTCTACCTGCCTACCGACCTCCAACAGGTAACGCCGCTGCAGTTCCTCTACGGCCATTTGATACCAGCCGGGGCTTTGGCAAGCCGCCATTTGGCTGTAAAGGTCATCGACGGTCATCTGACGGAGCTTGTGAGCATCGTCGGTCGGTTCCACGGTTGTAGGTCACCTCAAGACATCAGCATATCAACCCGAGTCCGAAAGGATCGACCACTCCTGGTTTCTGCTCCATGGGAGGTCCGATTCATGGCGTCAAAACCCCTCCAGATCTCGACCCGCGCCGGACGACCCACGGCGCGTGTCAAGCACTTTGAGACACCTGGCATGGGAATTTACTGACTTCCTTCCTTTGTCTTTTGGCCGGGTGGCGCCGGCCTGTTGATCCAAACCTCCGAAGGCAATGGCAGTGGTCTTGGTGGCCGCCGAACGAAGCGGTCCGGGTGCTCTTGGTAGGCGGCATCGAGCACCCCCTGACGCTTGGCCAGGACGGTCTGGGCCTCGCCGAAGTGAACCATGGCCGGGGTCAGCAAGCCGATGCCTGAGTGGCGGTGCTCTTGGTTGTACCACTGGAAGAACTGCTGACAGAAGGCGCGGCTGTCTTGGATCGAGCCGAAGCGATCCGGGAACTCCGGGCGATACTTCATGGTGCGGAACTGGCTTTCCGAATACGGGTTGTCGTCGGAAACATAAGGCCGGCTGTGGGTCTTGGTGACGCCGAGGTCGGCCATCAGAAAGGCGACCGACTTGGAAGTCATGACCTTGCCACGGTCGGCATGGATGGTGAGTTGCCCGGCGGGAACCTGGTGCTTGCCGATGGTCTGCTCGATGAATTGCTTGGCCAGTTCGGCGCCTTCCCGGTGCGCGACCATCCAGCCGGTGACGTAACGGCTGAAGACGTCGAGGATCACGTAGAGATAGAAGTAGGTCCATTTGGCCGGACCCAGCAGCTTGGTGATGTCCCAGCTCCACAGTTGGTTGGGCGCGGTGGCCAGCAACTCGGGCTTCTGGTAAGGCGGATGAACGAGTTGATCGCGGCGCTCGCGGGACTCGCCCTTCTGCTCGAGAATGCGGTACATGGTGCGGGTCGAGCAGAGGTACTGGCCTTCGTCCAGCAAGGTGGCCTGAACGGCGGCGGGGGAGCGGTCCTGGAATCGCTCTTCGTGTAAGACGGTCAGCACGCTGGCACGTTCGGCCGCATCGAGGGCCCGCGCGGGGGCCGGCCGCTGTGCTGGCAAAGCCGGCTCGGGCGCCGGCGATGCGGGCGGGCGCAGGACAGGACGCTGCCGATAGAAAGAAGCGCGGGCCACCCCAAGGAAATCGCAGGCGGCAACCACGCCCACCGTGGGGGCCAGATGGGTGACGGCGTCCATCAAGGTTTCTCCTCGGGGTCCGCCTTCGGCAGGGGCCATCCCAACAGCGCGCCCACTTTTTTTTGAACATCAATGACGATCTCGGCTTTGCGCAGTTCCTCGGTCAGGCGTTGGTTCTCCCGGCGGAGTTTCTGCATCTCCTCTTCCTGCGGATTGCGTTTGGACTTGGGACCGCGCTTGTGCGGAGTCAACCCCTTGAGAATGCCGGCTTGCCGCTCGCGACGCCAGGTGACCAGGTGCGAGGAGTAAAGGCCTTCGCGGCGCTGCAAGGCACCGATGGCGCCGGGTTGAGCAGCGGCGGCGTCGGCCTCAGCCAGGATGCGCAGTTTGTATTCGGCGGTGAAGGATCGGCGCTTGGCGTGGGCGACGACCTCCGGGTCCGGCCGCGGCGGGGCGGGCGGGGCGGGCGCGACGGCTTTGCCCGCCGCTGCACTCCGGTCGGCCTCGCTCCGCTCGGCCTCCCTACGTTCCGCGGCGGGCAAAGCCGTGGGGGAAGCCGAAGCTAATCCATTGTTCTTCACATTGATTCCTGTTCTCGCCCTGCTCAGTAATTACGACCAGGAGAACTGTCTCATCAATGTTGGCACGGAGGGCTGCCTTCGGGGCGTTTCTTTCGCGCTCTCTCAGTAGCGGTACAGCCAGCGGGCCTTCTCGACCACCTTGGCGACGCTGGGCAGGAAGGCATCCTCGAGCGGCGGGCTGAAGGGAATCGGCGTGTCCGGCGGCGCAATCCGTACCACGGGACCGTCCAGGTACTCGAAGGCGCGCTCGGCAATGCGCGCGGCAATCTCGCCGCCCACGCCGCCGGTCATCACGTCCTCATGCAGGAGGATGGCCTTGGAAGTCTTGCGCACGCTCGCCAGGACAGTCTCCTCGTCGATGGGCAGCACCGTTCTCAGGTCGACGATCTCCACCGAGATGTCTTCCTTGGCCAGTTGGTCCGCGGCGTCGTTGGCCACATAGACCATGGCGCCGTAAGTGATGATCGACAGGTCGTCGCCGGGCCGGAACCCCCGCGCCTTGCCGCTTGGAACCGTGTACTCCTCCTCCGGCAGATCTTCCTTGACTCTGCGGTACAGGCCCTTGTGCTCGAAGAAGATCACCGGATCGTTGTCCCGGATGGCGGACTTGATCAGGCCCTTGGCGTCGTACGCGGTTGCGGGCGTCAGGACCTTCAGACCGGGCACGTGGACGAACCAGGCCTCGGGGTTCTGCGAATGGAACGGGCCGCCGCGGTTCCCCCCGCCGGAGGGTGCGCGGACCACCATCGGAATCGCGGCGCCCCAGCGGTAGCGGCACTTGGCGGCGAAGTTCACCACCTGGTCGAAGGCGCAGGTGATAAAGTCGGCAAACTGTATCTCCGCTACCGGACGCAGGCCCATCAGGGAGGCCCCGATGGCCGCGCCCACAATCGCGGATTCAGCCAGGGGCGTATCCACCACCCGCCGCTCGCCGAAGCGCTCCAGCATCCCTGCCGTGACCTTGAACGCTCCGCCGTAGACTCCGATGTCCTCGCCCAGGAGCAAGACGCTGGGGT
>JAZDKM010000426.1:0-19248 GCA_043803085.1 Planctomycetota bacterium | reverse complement strand
GGCCCCTTCGGCGTGGGCAAGCGTATGAGCATCCATCACACGCGGGCGCTGTTGAACGCCGCCTTGGACGGCCGCCTCCACGACGTGAAGTACCGCAAGGACAAGCTGTTCGGCTTCGAGGTGCCGACGGCCTGCCCCGACGTGCCCACGGAAGTGCTGGATCCCTCCAACACCTGGGGCAACAAGGACGAGTACTGGAAGAAATACGACGCCTTGGCCGCCCGCTACCTCGAGAACTTCAAGCTTTTTGAGAGCGGCTGTCCCGACGAGGTCCGCGCTGCCGGCCCCAAACGGGGTTAGCAGCCTGTGGTGAAAGTGGCCAAGCGCGGTGTGGCACGGGCATCTTGCCCGTGAAAACACAGGCTGGAAGCCTGTGCTACGACTTTTGCCACGGGCTGTTAGGGTCACGTGCGTGAGGTGAAGGCCAGCGCCCGCTCCTGAGACCAGACGCCGGGGATGGCGATGCCGCAATTGGGGCACTTGCCTTGGTCGAGCTTGTTGGCCACCACGCGAAAGCCGACCCGCCGGATAAGCTCGGACCGGCAACCGGGGCAATACGTGTTCTCGCCGGGATGGCCCGGCACATTGCCGGCGTAAACATAGTGTACGCCGGAATCGAGGGCGATCCGGCGGCAGCGCTCGAGGGTCGCGACCGGCGTCTGGGGCAGGTTCGTGATCCGATAAGTGGGATGAAAGCGGGTGAAGTGCATCGGCACGTCCGGCCCCAAGTGTTCGACCACCCACGCGCTCATCCGTTGGATTTCCTCGGGTGAGTCGTTGAGCGTCGGGATAATCAGAATCACCAGCTCGAACCAGATGCCGATGTCCCGGAGCAGCTCCAACGTCTTCAACACCGGTTTCAGTTCGCCCGCGCACGTCTCGGCGTAGAACTTCTCGGTGAAGGCCTTGAAATCGATTTTGACGCCGGTGAGATGGCGGCACAGCTCGCGCAGCGGTTGTTCCTGAATGTAGCCGTTGGAAATCATTACGCTGCCGACGCCCCGCTCGCGCCCGAGGGCGGCGGTGTCGTGCACGTACTCGTAGAAGATAACCGGCTCGGAATAGGTGTAGGCGATGGTCGGGCAGCCCCGCGCCCGGCAGGTCGCCAACAACTGCTCCGGCGGCACTGCGACGCTCTCCACCTGCTCCGGCCGAAACTGGCTGATCTCCCAGTTCTGGCAGAACTTGCACTCGATGTTGCAGCCGGCCGTCGCAATGGAGAACGCGGTCGTGCCCGGCAGGTAGTGGAACAGCGGCTTCTTCTCGATCGGGTCGACGTTGCCCGAACACAGGGCCCCATAAACCAGGGTCTGGTAGCTGCCGCCCTGGTTCTCGCGTACGCCGCAGTAGCCGCGCTCGACGTCCGCCACCTCGCACTCCCGCGGGCACAGTTTGCACTTAACGCGGTTCTGATCGAGCTTTTCCCAGAACAGGGCCTCGCGGCGGACGACGCCGGTGAGCTTCGGCCCCGCCAGGGCGCTTGTGCCGGCCACGTCCTGAGCCAACGCCGGATGGACTCGGCACAGCGCCCCCGCGGCCCCACAGGCCAAGCCCCAACGCAATAAGTCCCGGCGACTCGGCCGGCCAAAGATGTTCTCGAGGCCGTCCACCTCACACCTCGATGCGTTCGATGCGGTCCAGGTCGGCCACGCCCAAGCCGCGGGAGGCGGCGGTGGCGATGTGGAGCGGGGGTCGCTTTTCTTCGGCCAGCGAGGGGAGGCCCTCCGCGCGGCGCTGGTGCTCGAGCAAGTCGGCTGCCACCGCGTCGGCGGCGACGAAATCGTGGCTCACGATCAGTCCGCCGAACGGCCAGGCAAAGCCCGGGTGCTTGCCCGGCCCGGCGTGGTATTGGGCACGGGTAGCGTCGCACACCGTCAGCCGCCACTTGGGGGCAATGAAGCGGTGCGCGACCACGTCGGCGACGTAAGGGTCACAGTTCGTCTGGTGGTACTTGTTCGGATTGTGGATCGCGCCGTAGAAGCATTTCATACCCAGCGACACCCCGGCCAGGTTGTGGTCCTTGAGCACGGGCACGCAAATGAGCGTGTCAACCTGCTCCGCGACGATCCGCGAAAAGCACGAACCGATCTGCCCGCTCGATTCGATCTGCTGCTGGTACCCGCTGCCGATGCGCTCGGCGTCAGTCCCGTAGCAACGCACGCCGCTGTTGGATTTATTGACCTTGAAGCCCGCGGCGGCCAACTCTACGTCGAAACGGTCCCAGATGATGATATTCTCGGGGCGCACGCCGGCGGCCAGCAAACCGGCCACGATGGCCTCAACCACCGCCGGCCGTGTGGAAAGCCCGAGCGTGTTGACTTTGATACCGACGCGGTCTTTGGGACCGAACCGTTGCCGCCAGGCAGCAGCGGCTTCCGTCGCCCCCGTGAGCCGTTGCATGGCCGCATCGAGCAGTTTGCGAAGCAGGTCGTGCTGCTCGTCCACCCTCCCACGGGTCAGGGCGTCATCGCGCGCGATCACCACGCGTGGCACCGCACGGGCTGAAGGCGGCGGCTCTTCGGCGCCGGCATCCGCGGCGAGCGTGACCTCCGCTGGGCCGCAAACCATCACACCGGCGGCCGCCGCGCCGACCTGAGCGAGGAATTCTCGTCGCGTGCGTTCCTGCGCCATGTGGGATTTCTCCAGCCGGACTACTCCGACTCCCCGAACACTTCGGCCGTAAAGCAGTATATCTCGGCGTCGGGGCGTTTCCAAGCATCCGGCGGGAGCCCGGCCTTGCGACACGTTTCGGCCAGGAATTCCTCTCGGGACCAACCGCGCTCATAGGCTACCTGCGGCAACAGCACGCCTCGTCGCGCGCCCAGCGCGATCAGCAACCCGTGTCGGCCAACGATGATTTCGTCCGGTTTTGCGACACGTTGCATCGGCGTCAGGTAGCTGATTTCGATGTGGAGTTGATCCAACTCCTTGGCTGTCACCGGGTTGGCGACGAAGCGGTAATCCTGGCACGCCATGACCGCGTTGTGGATCACCGCCCGATGTAAGGGCCCGTCGGCCTCCATGTTCCCGATGCACCCGCGCAGCTCGCCGTGGTTCTGCAGCGTCACGAAACACGCGCCGTTTGTCCGCAGCGCCGCCGGCAACTCGGCCAGGTCCGGTTTCGGCGGCTCCTTGCCGTGGAGAAACGCCGTGACCGTCTCGCGTGCGAGGCGGAGCAGCTCAGTTTGCTCCTGTTCGCCGAGGGCTCCGGGGGAGCGTATGAACACAATGGATTGGTAGGTCACGCTGTTCGTCCAATCCCCGGTGATGTCGCCGGAGGTGTCGAAGGCCGCCCGCACTCCCGCGGCACCCCCCTGCATGGATAGCATGCGCAGGAGCAAGCTAATCGGGCCGCGACCGCAGATGGTATCGTTGGTCTTGGCCAAGTGGGCGGCGAAGCCGTCGTAGTCGCATTTCAGGAGCGGTGCAGCGGCGGCATCGGCGAGCTCGCGGAGCTTCTTCGGTACATCGTCCTTGAACGGCTGATAGTCGAAATTCGGCCCAAAGTGCGTGCAATCGCTGCTGGCTACCAGCAGGGTGCCTTCATTGACGAAGGGCAGAAGGGCCCGGGCCGCAGCCGTGTAGTCAGACTCCGTCATACGACCGGCAAGTAACGGGACGATTCGGAAATCCTTGAGCACCCGTTGCAGGAACGGGAGTTGCAACTCCAGCGAATGTTCGCCCCGGTCGATTCCGGGATGGGACGCGAACCCGGGCTGACGCAGCAGCGCGGCGCAGACTTCCCGATCGATGGGCACTTCACCGAGCGGCGTTTGATAGGCGGCCAATTCGCCGGGTACGTCCAGGCCGGAGTAAGTGCCGGCCGCTCGGTGGCTGAAAGCCAGCACGATCACCCGTTTGTAGGCGTGCCCTTGCAAGCACTTGTACCCGGCGGCTGCGGTCGGGGCGCTGAAGCGATAACCCGCGTGCGGTGAGATCAGGGCGATCGGCTTACCCTCCACCGGGGGCGGTGCGGCACGGGCCAGCAGTTCGTCCACTTCCTTGGCGAGGGCGGCGGACTCAGCGGGATACCAGCTCCCCGCACAGTAGGCAGGACGCACAGAGGGGGTCTCCTTTTCCGCGGCGATGGAGACGGTGGTTACCGACATCAGGGCGAAGGCGGCCACGGCCGGCTTGCCAAACGCATTCTTCGTCATGTTGCTCACCTCTCCCCGGCCCGACGGGCCTATCAGCCCGTGGTGAAAGCGCCCAAGAGCGGTGTGGCACGGGCATCTTGCCCGTGAAAACACAGGCTGGAAGCCTGTGCCACAACTTTTGCCACGGGCTGCTATAATAGCATATTCTGCTGAGCAAGTCCGTACGAGGGTAGATGGAGACCTTGATTGGCTCATCACCCACCGTTTTCCCTGCCACCATTTGCGGCCAGACCCGCCGGCGAGCCGGGGCGGCGGGGGGCGCTTGCGTCCAAGGGTTGGGAACTTTAGACTTTCCGCGCTGGGTAAACTGTGGGACCGGCTTTCCAGCCGGTCAAGACAGGCTAGAAAGCCTGTCCCACAGATGAAGGGCGTGCGTTTTGCGGATCGATGCGGCGGCACACGCAGTCCCGGACCGGCGAGAGGGCAGCGGTCTTGCGGGCCTCGGGAAGGCGACCAACTTAGGAGGATTTCCCTTGTACAGCTTGAGGCTTCTGAGTCGGGTGGCGGTGCTCGCGCTCTGCTTGGCCCTCGCCAGAGCGGCGGTGGCCGACGAGGCGGCGCAAGCACTTCAAAAGGGCATCGCGCTGTTTGACGAGGGCAAGTATCTGGCCGCGCAGGAAGCGCTGCTCGCCATCCAGCGTGACGCGCTGGAGGAAGAGGATCGTGCCCTGCGCGACGAGTACCTGGAGCGCGTCAGCGTGGCCATTCACATGCAGGATAAGGCCCGTCAGGACCTCGAGACGGCCCAGGGGGCCTTGGCGACCGACCATTTCGACAAGGCCCGGGAATGGTTCGAGAGCGTGTTGGGAAACGAATACGCTCCGGCCACCCTACGCAAGGCCGCTGAAGAAGGGCTGGCCGAGGTCGCCGTGCGGAAAGACCGCGACCGCAAGGAGTTGGAGGCGGGTCCGGCGACGACCCGCACCGTGGCGGAGCGCGCGTCCCCGCCCCCCGCCGCTGCGGGGGGACATGGCCACGAGGACGTGGCCATGCCACCCAACGCCCCTCCCGTCGAGACCGAGAGGGACACCGTGGCCCGCGCCCGGGTCCTCACCCAACGGGGCTACGCCGCCTTGGATGAGGGTCGGCTCGACGAGGCCCGGGGGCTATTCGACCAAGCGTTGGCGATCGTGCCGGGGTATCCCGAGGCGGTGACCGGCCTCGAACAGGTTCGGGCCCACGCCCAGGTGGAGTCCGGGACGCTGCCCCTGATCGAGCGCATCCACCAGCGGAATCAGGTTCGCTGGCAGCGGGTGGTCGCGTCTTATCGCGACGCCGAAGCCGAAGCCCGCACCCACGTGATCAATAACCGCTTTGACCTGGCCAAGCAGGCCCTGCTGCGGGCCCGCCAGATCGTGGAGTCGGGGAGGGAATTCGCCGAGCCGCTCTCCCGGTATGAGAGCTTGCGGGCCGAGGTCGACGCCTTGGCCAAATTCGTGGAGGACGAGGAACACCGTTACGACGAGATCCAAGTCCGCAAAACCCGCGACGAGGTAGAGGTCAAGAACGCCGAGCGCCTCGCCGAGCAGCGCCTGAACCGGCAGCGGAGGATCGACGCCTTGATGGCCGAGGCTGCCCAGCACCGCAAAGACCGGAACTACGCGGCGGCCATCGACGTGCTCAAGCAAGTGGTGGTCATCGACCCGCGCAACGATCAAGCGCGCTGGATGCTGGACGGCCTCGAGGACACCTGGGCCTACCTCCGGCAGCGGGAATCGCTCACCGAGAAAAGGAAAGAGACCCAGGACGTGCTCACCGAGGTGGACGAGAGCAAAATCCCCTGGCACGGATTCATCAAGTATCCCAAGAACTGGCTGGAGATCATCTCCCGTCCAACCCGGCAGATCTCCGGGCAGGAGTATGTCTTGCCGGAAGATGTGGCGATCAATGAGAAGCTCAGGACGAAGATCCCCGCTGCCTTCGAAGACACGCCGTTCGGTGAAGTCGTCCAGACCTGGTCCGAGGCCCAGAAGGTCAACATCACGGTAGTCTGGTCTGACCTGGGAAACCACGGGATCGACGAGGACACCCCGGTCACCCTCAACCTGCCTGAGGAGGTCTCGTTCCGGAAAGCGTTAGAGGAGATCCTGGCCTTGCTCGGCGGCAGCGCGATCGAGCTGGGGTATACGGTCAGTGAGGGCGTCATCACGGTCGCCACGCGCGACTATCTGGCGCGCAAGGTGTTCACCGAGGTCTACGACATCAACGACCTGCTCATGCGCGTGCCCGATTTCACGGAGGCCCCGCAGGTCAACCTGCAGCAGAGCGGCGGCGGGGGTGGACCCGGCGGAGGCAGCGCCACCCAGAACCCCTTCCAAGGCGGCAGCGGCGGGGGCGGCGAGGAGGACCAACGCACCCGAAGGGAGCGGGCCGAGGAGATCGTCGAACTCATCCGCGAAACCATCGAACCGGAGAGTTGGCGCGAAGCCGGCGGGACTGAGGCGTCGATCCGCGCCCTCGAGGCCAACCTGGTCGTCACCCAGACGGCGTCGGCCCACGAGCAGATCGCCGACCTGCTGCAGCAGCTTCGGCAGGAACGCGCCATTCAGATCGCCGTGGAGGCCCGCTTCCTGACCGTGACCGCCAACTACCTGGAAGAGATGGGCATCGATCTGGACATCGTCCTGAACCAGGGTAACGCGGGCTATGATCGGGTGAACAATCTGGGCGACGGCCAAGCCCTGCTGCTGCCGCGCTCGTTCTCGCGGCTGGGCTTTGGCCCCACCGTACCAGGCGTGGGCACGCCGTTCACTGCGGGCCGCGTCTCCGGGACCAGCACGACCATCCGCCAACCCTACGGCAACGCGGTCTTGGTTCCACCCGAGGGGAGCTTCATGGACTCGGGCTCCCGCATGACCCCGGTCCCCATCCTGAGCAACGTGTTGGACCTCACCGGGACCCAAAAGACCAGCATCCCGGGCTCGCTGGGCGGGAATGAGAACCCGGCGATGCAGGTGTTCGGCAGCTTCCTGGACAATATTCAGGTGGACTTTCTGCTGCGGGCCACCCAGGCGGACCGCCGGGGCAGCACCATGAGCGCCCCGCGGCTGGTGCTGTTCAACGGGCAACGGGCGTGGATCGGCGTTCTGCGGGAACAGGCCTACGTCTCCAACGTCACGCCGGTGGTGGATGAGACCGCGGTCGCCCAGCAACCGCAGACCAGCCAGATCCTTACCGGCGCGGTGCTGGACGTTCAAGCCACGGTCTCCGCCGACAAGCGCTATGTGACCATGACCCTGCGTCCGGGCGTCGCCACGCTCGAGGGCATCCAGTTGTTTCCCTACAGTGGCGGGGCCGCCGGAACGGCCGCGGCGGGCGGGTTTATCCAGTTGCCCAGCCGCCAGCTTCAGATCATTCGCACCACCGTGTCGGTGCCCGACGGCGGTACGCTGCTGATCGGGGGAATGAAGGTCTCAGAGGAAGTGGAGGTCGAGGCCGGCGTGCCGGTGTTATCCAAGATTCCGGTCCTCAAGCGGCTGTACTCCAACCGCTCGCTGGTGAAAGACGAGCAGGTGCTGCTCATCCTGGTCAAGCCGACGATCATCATCTCCCGCGAGGCGGAAGAGGAGGCTTTCCCCACTTTCGGGTCGCGCGGCTAGTGCCCGTGGCAAAAGGGGACTGGCTCCGAGCCTGACCGTAACCCCTCTCCCGTCGAGAGAGGGCTTTTGATAGACGCTCTTCGGCTCGCGGCTCGGATCGCGAAAGGTGCATCCATTCCAACCAACTACCTGGGTGTCAACTTCGGGGACGCCGGCCGCTCCACCCCTCCCGATCGAGGCCCGGAAAGCCATCGCGTTCCTGTTGCTCATCTGCGTGCCGGTCGCCCCCGGCGGCCAACCGAGAGCCGCGGGGCCGGCGGATCGCATCGTCTCCTATGCGCCGGGGCTGCGCATCCATTGGGCGGACCTGTTCGTCGAACTCGATGGCAAGATCGTGCTGCGCGCAGGGCCGCTGGAGCTGTTCGCCTGCACGCCGCACACGCGCGAGCACGAGAGTATCGTCGTCGTCTCGGCCCGCCCGCTGCGCATCTTCGAGGCCTTGGGACTGATCGGGCTGGAGCCGGGCGCGCCGACCACGTATGACGAAGCGAGCGACCGCTGGGTCCCGGCTCGGGGCGCACCCCTGCGTATCGACGTGGTGGTTCGGGCCGATGGTACCGAGAAGGTGTGGGGTATTCACGAATGGATGCGGCCCGCCACGCGAGCGGCGGGGTTTACCCCCGCCGGGGAGCGCCGGGATGAACCCGGCGGCTCGCCATGCGAGCGGCTGGAGCGGTGCGACTGGGTGTTCGCCGGTTCGCGTCGGTTCCCCGGGGACCGTTTCGCGGCCGATGGGGAAGGCACGGTCATCTGCGTCGTCGATTTTGACACGGCCTTGATCGCGTTGCCGGAGCCCCACACCAGTGACAACGCGGCGCTATGGTTGGAGGCCGACACCGAGCGGATCCCGCCTATTGATACTCCGTGCCTCCTGCGGATCAGCAGTGCTGAACGCGGCAGGACGCGGGTCGAGGTGAGCTCCAACGGGGACTTACGCATGGAGGGACGGCCCACCACCGCCGATGATATCACGGAACGCCTCCGCGCCGCCATGACTCGCGACCCCGGGGCGCATGCCGTACTCGTGCCGGAAAACCGGGAAGCCTGCGACGCGGCACGCGCGCTCCAGGAGCGTTTGTCGGACCGTGGTCTGAAGACCGTGCTCCGGTTGCCGGAGCCCTCGCCTACCACGGCGCCCTCGTCGGGCCCCGGGTAGTAGCGTGCGCGCTCGCGCACCCCACCCGAAAATGGTCCGCGGCCCATGACCCCTCTCCCTTGGGGAGAGGGCAGGGTGAGGGCACCAAGTTGCCGCCGTGTGGGCGGGCGAGGCTCCCGCCGAGCCGCCTGTTATTCTGAGCGAAGCGAAGAATCTCTGCCGCCACACGGGAGGGCGATGCCCCTGCTGTTAACATCTTCCTGCCGAGTCGTTGCGGCGGACGTACCGTAGGCACGAGTGGTCCTGCGGACCCGTGTGCACCGGGGCGGGTGGATTCAGGTTTCCTGGCGCAGGGCGCGGGAAATGTCTGTTTGCGGTCAGCCCGGGCAGGATATAATACATTCGGCATTTGCGGCGGGGGGCGATGCCCACCGTCAAGTATGGAGCAACACTGGTGGCGACCTATCGTTATACGACTATTTTCGAGCGTGAGGCGGACGGGGGATTTCACGCGTATTGTCCGGCTCTGAAGGGTTGCCATTCGCAAGGCGACTCCTTGGACGAGGCGATCGACAACATCCGCGAGGCGATCGAAGTTTACCTGGAGAGCGTCGAGGCCCACGGTGACCCCATTCCACACGAGGATCTCTTGATCAAGCCGGTTGAGGTTGCGATATGAGCAAGCTCCCGGTGGTCGCGGCGCGGGATGTGATCCGCGTGGCCGAGAGACTGGGGTTTGCGTTCGATCGCCAGAAGGGCAGCCATGCCGTTTACCTGCGGGTCTCGGACAAGCGACGCTTGGTGATCCCGGTCCACAAAGGACGGGACCTGAAGCCAGGTACGCTTCGGGGGCTGATCGACGACATGGGTTTGTCGGTGGAGGAGTTCGCCGGCATGCTTCGAAACTGAAGCGCCAGCAGGCCCGTAGCGTCCGGGCCCCCGTGCCAGCCGTCTGCGTTGACCCTTCCGGCGGTCGATAGCCGTACGTCGCCACGTTCGACAGCGCCGACCGCGAGACTCCCGCCGAGCCGCTGGAGCCGGATCCTCCGCCGGGCGATCCTTGCCGGTCGGTGAATCAAGGCGATAATCAGTGATGTGGTGCTTTCGTTCCTTTACTCTAATAAGCGGCGTCCCTTGCCCCGATTGCAGCGTTTGCACAACGTCCAGAGATTCGACTCCACAGTGCGACCCCATTGTGCGACAGGTATTCTGTGGTCGATCTCGAGTTCTATATAATTCGCCTTTGAGGCAGCCTCGCCGCAGAGTTGGCATCGAAAGCCGTCTCGGCGCATTATCAGGAACCGAAGCCCAGCCGTGAGCTTGGCTCTCTCGAGTGCTTGCCACTCGTCTGAGGGGGCTTCCGACGGTGGGACGGTAGAACCTTTGTCGTGGGAAAGGGTGTGGGTGGTTGAATCTACAGCATGACCCGATGACGAGGATTCGGAAGCGGCGACCCTCCGCGAGCGATATGCGGCGATGACATCGCGCGCGTAGGACAGTGTCTGCTTTATGTAGATGGTGACGTTTGGATCCTTCTCCACCGGGGTAGTGGGGAACGGAGCACGGGGTTTGTCCTTCCCTTTCTCGTATTCGGTTACCCAAGTTTTGCCCAGTACGGGGTTACCCTCCACATCGTGACCGCGAACGTTCAGATCTGCGTAATGGCGCCAATGGCCTCGAACGGCGAAGTGGTACTTGGGGGCGGTCCACTTTCGTGAAGTGATGGCGGAGATGGGGTCAGAGGGTGGGCGAATGATGTTGATGCTCTTGACGATTATGTAGGTTGGGCGGCTTTTGCGCGGAGATCGCCTTGGCGCCTTTTGTCGTGATTGGGGCGTTGGGCGCCGCACCTGCTCGTCGACTACGAGATCATACATGAACGCGAAGTAGGCTGGAAGCTGCAAGGCGAGGCGCGCCAACTCGAAGTAGGTGGCGTGGTCAACGCAATTCTCCTTGCCGCATTCGCGCGCGCGTTGGATCAAGTCGGGGTCAATCGACCCAGGCCAATCCGGATGCTCTTCCATTTGCTTAAGCACATGATCTGTGTAGACGCCAGAAGAGCAAAACCGCCAGTCCCGGTCGCATGTGATTGGCGGATCGACCCAGAGGCGGTCCCATTCGATGAGCGGGTACGCTTCAAGCTCGGCGGGGAACTTCGGTTTGATGGTTGGTGGAAAAAAGTCCATGGCAGCGATGGCATAAAGTGGTTTGTCGCCGTCAAGCAGTCGAACCCATTCTTCCCCGGGCTTCTCAAAAAGCGCGAATCTCACTATCACCGAGACGTGGACTCCGCTGCGGGCTGTTGCGGCGTCTGTGAGGGTGAGCCCCCTTTCTTCCCCCAGATAGCGTGACGTGATAAAGGGGCCGTCTGTCGTGTCATCGGTGCCTTGGTAGAAGGCAGCCTGTTGATCGGGGAAGTCGTGCAGGGCAGGTTCCGGGGCAAGGTCGGATGTGGCGAAGTCAATAAAGTCCAAGAGATCGAGTCGATGATAGACGCGGTTGCCTTGAAGTTTGCGGTCAGCGCCGCGCTGGATTAACAAGGCCCCAAGGGCACTGTTGAGGAAGGGCCGAATACCTCTCCTGGCAGAGGCGTCGAGGGGGCACAAGCAATCGAAAACGGCGTCCATAACGGATTCTAGCGGCTGGATCCGAGTGGGGAGCATGTCGATACCACCTCCGCGTTACATGCGTGTGGGTCAACTAGACGCGACCCAGTCTATCGTATTTGGTCGCTTCCAACATGGTCTAGCGGCCGTCACCAGGCAAACAACGGAAGAGGAAGTACGGCGCATGTGTCGTAACTTTCTATCTCAAAATGCTTTGCGCACCCAGCGAGACCCTTCGGGGCAAAAAGGGACAATAACCTACTTGGCTCATCTAGCCAGTGAGGGAGAGAAAGGGGACATCACTGATTGTTGACGTGGACGATGATAAGGTGCGGACGTCTGTGAGCGGACGTCGGCCGGGGGGCCCGGATCACGGCGTGCCGGCGGCGACGGCGGCTAGCAGCCCGTGGTGGAAGTGGCCAAGAGCGGTGTGGCACGGGCATCTTGCCCGTGGAAACACAGGCTGGAAGCCTGTGCCACAACTTCTGCCACGGGCGGCCAGAGTTGGCGTCTACGCCGTGCGAGCCTGGCCGGTCGGTAAGTCATAATCAGCACCCTCGTCGGGCCCCAGGTAGTCGCGTAGGGTGCGCGCTTGGGCACCCTACCCGAGAATGGTCCGCGGCGCGCGACCCCTCTCCCTTGGGGAGAGGGCAGGGTGAGGGCACTACACGGCTTGAAGTTGTGGCGGCGACAAGAGTGCGCCATAATAGCCCGCTATGGATACCGCCGTGAGTCGCGCGACCTCCCCACCATCGAACCAGGGTCTCGATCCCGAGCATGTCCTGCGGCTAGGGCGTAACGTCCTGCGGACGGAAGAACAGGCCATCGCCACCGCCTGCGCCCGGCTGGGCGAATCTTTCGTACGCGCTGTGCGCGCCGTCTTGGACTGCCGCGGGCGTGTCGCCGTGACGGGCATGGGCAAGGCCGGCGACATCGGGAAGAAGATTCAGGCCACCCTCGCCAGCACCGCCACCCCGGCGTACTGCCTACACCCCGTAGAGGCGCTCCACGGCGACCTGGGCATGATCCGGCCGGACGACGTGGTCATCATGCTGAGCAAGAGCGGCGAGACGCAGGAGTTGGTGCGCCTGCTTCCCGCGTTAAAGAAGATCGGCTGCCTCGTCATCCTGGTGACCGCCAATCCGGAATCGCACTGTGCAGGCGCGGCCGACATCGTGCTGGACATCGGCGACACTCCGGAGGCCTGCCCGCTGGGGCTGGCCCCCAGCTCCTCCACCGCGGCGATGTTGGCCATCGGCGACGCACTGGCCCTCACGGTGATGGAACTCAAGAACGTCCAGCCGGAGCAATACGCGGCCTATCATCCGGGCGGCGCCCTGGGGCGCAACCTGATGAAGGTCTCCGAAGTGATGCGCACCGGCCCGGACTGTCCGGTGGTCCGCTTGGACGGGACGCTGAATGACTATTACGCGGCGGTCATGCGGGCCCCGCGCCGCGCGGGCGCGGCCGGTATCGTAGATGCCGACGCCAAGCTGGTCGGCATCTTCACCCACGGCGACCTCTTTCGCCTCCGGCCCGGCGCGGTCGATCCCGAGCGAACGCGCCTGGCCGACGTTATGACCCGGTCACCCAAGACGGCTTGCGCCACGGACCGGGTCGCGGCGGCGCTGCGCACCATGCAACAGTATCGGATCGACGAGTTGCCAGTGGTCGACGACCAGGGCAAGCTGGTCGGATTGATCGACATCCAGGACTTGGTCGCCAAAGGGTTCTCCGCATTCGACGATCAGTAGGGTCCGCGCCCGCGGACCGCTTGTGGACGACGTGGTCTCGTGGCGGGATGAGGGGTCGAGCATTCGTGCGTCTCTCCATTGTTATCCCCGTTTACAATGAAAGGGCCACCCTCGAGGAACTGGTCTCCCGGGTCATGGCGGTCGAGATCGGCATGGAGCGGGAGATCATCCTGGTCGACGACGGGAGCACCGACGGAACGCGGGACCTGTATCCGGCATTCGGGCAGCGCTGGCCCGGTCAAAGGTTGATCGTCAAGCTCCAGGACCGCAACCGCGGCAAAGGGGCGGCCGTCCGGGCCGGCTTCGAGTTGGCCACCGGCGACATCGTGCTCATCCAGGACGCCGACCTGGAATACGACCCCCGCGACTATCCGCGCCTGCTCCAGCCCATCCTCGACGGCACGGCGGACGTGGTCTTCGGCTCGCGTTTCATCGGCGGCCAGGCCCATCGCGTGCATCTCTTCTGGCACATGGTCGGCAACCGGTTTCTGACGTTGCTGTCCAACATGCTGACCAATCTGAACCTGACCGACATGGAGACCTGCTACAAGGTGTTCCGCCTCGAGGTCGTGCGCTCGATGAGGCTGGTCAGCGACACCTTCACCATCGAGCCGGAACTGACCGCCAAGGTCGCCAAAGGGCGATGGCGGGTTTACGAAGTGGGTATCGGCTACGCCGGCCGTGATTACGCGGAGGGCAAGAAGATCACCTGGCGGGACGGGTGCCGTGCGTTGTGGGCCATCCTACGCTTCCGGTTCTTCGAATGATGGGGTGCCCGAGGTCCGACGCGGCGCGAACGCTGTCGTTGGCTCAGCGCTTCGTGCGTCGCGTTGGCACACCGTTAAGCAGGGCTGCAAGATGCACAGCTACCATCCAGATTGAAATCGTTTAGATGAAGCAACTCAGCAGCGCGTAGATCAGCGCTGCGAGTATCGCGGCTGCGGGCAAGGTCAGCACCCAGGCGGTCACGATGTCTCCCCCCACGCTCCAGCGGACGGAAGAGAATCGACGGGTAATACCGACCCCGAAAATAGCGCCGGTGATGGTGTGCGTCGTGCTCACCGGGATCCCGAAGTACGTCAGGAGGAGAATGGTGGCGCCGCCGCCGGTCTCCGCCGAGAACCCGTCGAAGGGTTGGAGCTTGGTGACGCGGTGTCCCAGCGTCCGGATCACTTTCCACCCCCCGCTGTAGGTTCCCAGAGCAATTGCGGCGTGACAACTCAGTATGATCCACCAAGCCAACTCTCCGCTCGGGGTGCCGTCGCGGGTGGAGTAGTGCTGCAACGCGGGGACGCTGAGCAGCAGCGCCCAGATGACCCCCATAGTCTTCTGTGCGTCATTGGCCCCGTGGCTGAGACTGTATACGGCAGCGGAGGCCAGTTGTAGCCAACGAAACGTCCCATCCACCCGCCGCGGCGGCTTGTTCCGACAAATCCACATCGTGGCGACCATGATCACCATCGCGATGGCCAGGCCGATCAGCGGCGACAGCACGATGAAGGCCGCCACCTTACCCAGCTTGCTCCACATCAGCGCGCTCAACCCGGCCTTGACCAGACCTGCCCCCGCCATCGCGCCGATCAAGGAATGGGACACGCTGATGGGCAAACCCCTGTGCGTACAGATCGCGGTCCAGGCGATGGCGGCCAACAACGCCGCCAGGATCAGGTGCGGCGTGATCGCTTCTAGGGATACGATCCCTTTACCGATCGTGGCGGCCACCGGGGTCCCGATCGTGAAGGCCGCGATGAAGTTGAAGAAGGCGGCCCACAGCACGGCCAGCCGGGGCGAAAGGACGCGCGTCGCCACCACCGTGGCAATCGAGTTGGCCGCATCGTTCATCCCGTTGTAGAAATCGAAAATCAGCGCGACGAGAATGATGATGATGATGTAGGTGGTCATGCTTGTGCGGATCAGGAGTTCTTCAGCACGATCGCCTCGAGTATGTTGGCAATATCCTCGCACCGATCGATGGCGCGCTCGGTCAAGTCGTAAATTTCCTTCCACTTCATCACTTCGATCGCATTGGTCGAAGTGCTATACAGTTCGGCGGCGGCCGCGTGATTGATCTCATCGCCGATGTTCTCCAGATCGTGAATTTCCACCAGATGCGAGCGGAGCACGTCCCGCTTCTTCAGGTGGCGCAGCTCCGGTACGCTCGCGGCGACGCACCGGCACGCACGGAGCAACACGTCGGTCTGCTGCGTGAGCCACGTGGTGGGCTCCGGGATTTGATAGAGAGTCAACCGTTTTGCCGCCGCGTCGATCTCATCAATCACGTCGTCCATCAGCTTCATCAGGGTGTAGATGTCCTCCCGATCAAAGGGCGTGATGAAGGTGGTGTCGAGCTTGTCGAGCGTCCGATGGGCGATGGCGTCGCCATCGTGTTCAAGCTGTCGGATCACCGCCACGTGCTCGTCTCGATGGGGGTAATCCTTCAGCAGGGCCACATAGGCTTCCGCAGCCCGGACGATCAACGCCGCTGCCTCCTCGAACAAGCTGAAGAACCGCGTATTCCGAGGAAGAATATTGAACACGGCCTTTGACTCCCGGTTTCTGGTCCCGCTTCGTTTCTACCACCGCGCCATAGTCGAGAAGGGGCGAGCTCGCGTAGCTCGGAAGGAACCGCCCAGCGGTCGCCCGTCAAGAGATTCCTACCCGGCCTTTGTTGAGCCCATATTAAGACCGCAATGCCGATTTCATGCAAACCCCAATATCTCGGTCTTGAATTACAGTGACACTGAACTTGCCGCGTCGCCTACATCGGCGATGATGTCCTAACAGCCTGTGGTGAAAGTGGCCAAGCACGGTGTGGCACGGGCATCTTGCCCGTGAAAACACAGGCTGGAAGCCTGTGCTACGGCTTTTGCCACGGGCTGCTAACGAGAGTTTTGACGTGCCTCGGCCCCCTGCCGCCGACCCACGGGTAGGTGTGTGACGCTGCTCGTATGCCCGAACTTCCGGAAGCCGAAACCATCGTCCGTCAGATTCGAGGGACGCTGCGCGGCGCAACGCTGGGGACGGTGCGGCACCTACGCGACGAGATCGTCCGAGCGGGTGGCGCGCGCACAATCAGGAAGCTCCTGCCCGGTCGAACGGTGCGGGCGGTCTTCCGTCGCGGCAAGCGGATCGTGCTCGACCTCGATAACGAGCGTCGGCTGGTGTTTGGGCTGGGCATGACCGGGCATCTCGCGGTAGTGCCCGCGGAGTGGGAAGTGGCCAAGCACACCCACCTGCGCGTCGCCCTGAACGGCGGCGATGCGGAACTCCGTTTTCGCGACGCACGCCGCTTTGGCGGCATCTGGCTGCTCGACGGGGCGGACGCCGCCGCCGGCTTCGCCCGTCTGGGCGTCGAGCCGCTGGAGACGGACCTGCGCACGTTCCGCCGCATCCTGGCCCGCTCGCGGCGGATCAAGGCCCTGCTCATGGATCAGGCCGCCATCGCCGGTCTGGGCAACATCTACTGCGACGAAGCGCTCTACCGGGCCGGCATCCACCCGTTGGCCCGGGCTGCGGACCTCGTTCCCGAGCAGGTGAAGCGTTTGCACCGCGCCATCCGGCGAGTGCTCGGTGAGGCCATCGCCGCGGAGGGCATTACCATCAAGGACTATCTGACCGCTTGGGGCGAGAGCGGTTTGTTTCAGAAACGGCTGCGCGTCTATGGCCGCGAGGGCGAGAAGTGCCTTAAGTGCGGCACTCTCGTCGAGCGCGTCCGCGCCGCCGGTCGATCCACCTATTTTTGCCCCGCCTGCCAACCGCCATAGGGCGGTTCCGGGCGCGTTCTGAGCCTGCACTGCCCCGCAGGAGGCGATGGCAGGCCCGCACGACTCTCTTAAAGCCGAGATGGCCAAGAGCCTGGAACAGTCGGAATCACGAAGCGTATGAGGCTGCCGTGTCATGAAGGAATCATCGCGAAAACACGAAAGGAGAGAAGTACGATACCTAAGAGGACCTTGCTTGGCGCTCGATGAAGGGCCTGTTTCTATATTTCGTGTTCTTGCTCTTTCGTGTTTTCGTGATTCCATCCTCCCGCGGTAACATACGAAACCGCGGTAAGTACCGGAGGGCAGCATCATCACGAATCCGCGGAAGTCGAACGAAGTCGGTAGAGGCCGGCGGGTCCCTTGCCCCTCCTCCCGGAATCGGAGGCATCAACAAGGGTGGCCGGACGCAAGGCTCCATTCTCGAGTTTGCATTCGTTGTGGACGCGCGGGGGCCCGGTTATGCTTTGGCCTCTTTGTCCTGCGTGCCGAAGGCGCCTGCTCCCAGGGATGATCTTGCGATGGAACTGCTCCGCGAGTTTTGGTGGCTGATTTCGACGCCCGAGGGTCTCCAGACGCTCATTGCCTGGGGCGGCATCCCGGTGATGACGGCCATCGTGTTTGCCGAGACCGGTCTGCTGGTCGGCTTCTTTCTGCCGGGTGACAGCCTGCTGTTCGTGGCGGGCTTCCTGGCCTCACCGGCGGGCAGTAAAATCCTCGGCGAGCGGAGCCTCCCCGTTTTCTGGTTAATCGTCATTCTTTCGGCGGCCGCGATTGTCGGAGACACCGTCGGGTATTGGATCGGGAACAAGGCCGGTCCGCCGATCTTCAACCGGCCGCAGAGCCGGTTCTTCCGGCGCGATCACCTGATAGCCGCCCATGCCTTCTACGAAAGACACGGCGGCAAAACGATTGTCCTGGCCCGCTTCATGCCCTTCATCCGGACCTTCGCCCCCGTCGTCGCGGGAGCGGCTGCGATGACCTATCGCCACTTTCTGGCCTACAACGTCTTCGGCGGCGTCGGCTGGGTGATGAGTATAACGCTGATCGGATACTACCTGGGACGGATCGCCTGGATCCGGGACAACCTGGAGAAAGCGGTGGTCATCGTCGTCCTGCTGAGTCTGTCCCCGATGTTTATCCACTACTTCCTGCACCGCCGCCGCAGGAGCGCCGCAGCGCACGCCAAGGAGGAATACTCCGGCATCCCATAACGCTGACGAATCAGAGAAACCAGCGGCGGATGATCGGAGACAAGAGGACAAGCCCGGCCAACACCTGCAGCAAGAGGGAGACCACGGCGAAGCCGCGATCGGGTCCGCGACGATAGGCCGTCGCGGCGGAGAACAGCCCCAGCGGGAAACCGATGAGTAGGGCGCCCGTACCGAGCGTCCGAAGAGGATGCCCTCAGCAAAAAGCCGTGGCCAAAAAGGCACCGGTCAGCGGGACGAGCGCCCAAACACAGGCACGTTTTCCGGTCTTCATGAGCAGTTCCAACGTAGTGTCCGCACGGGCCGGAGCCCGCGGCACCAGTGCATTCTATTCCGGCCGGGGGGACAGGTCAAAGCTGGGCTGTACGCGGACCCACCCGCCAAGCCTAGCAGCCCGTGGCAGAAGTTGTGGCACAGGCTTCCAGCCTGTGTTTTCACGGGCAAGATGCCCGTGCCACACCGCTCTTGGCCACTTTCACCACGGGCTGCTGGGCACGCGCGACGCGACGGTCCGCAGCGTGCCCCCGGAGCAGTGTTCAACCGTCAACGGACAAAGTACGCAGTTGCTTGAACTCAGCCCTCTTTGCGTCTGTGCCGATGAGCCTATGGTGAATTGCGCCATTGGTGACGGGCGGAGCGGGAATAGACATATTCACCTTGACCTCGGACCAGGACGCCGGTTATACTGACTCTGATGGCAGGTTTTGGGATCATCATGCGGTGGTAAGAGGTGGTGGCGGATCGGGAGGGGCATCCCAGGGGCGTTCCGCACCGAAGGCTGCAAACGCAAAGCTGTCGTCCTACTTCCGTAAGACGTCATCATCGGGATGCAGAGCGCCCGCGATGAGCCTATGCCATTGGGTGAAGTCAGCTAGTCTAGGAGTGGTCAGCATGCGCAGGTTATCCATCATGGTGTTGGTCCTGTTTGTCCTCATGGTCCCGTGTCTACAGGCTGCGGAGATCGGGCAGCCCCAGAACGAAACCACTCTGTCTCAAAGTGTGGCCCCCGCCTCTCCGCAGGTCGACTCAGGTGCGAGGGCAGCCCTCGAATGCGACGGGCGCGG
>JAZDKM010000425.1:0-17841 GCA_043803085.1 Planctomycetota bacterium | reverse complement strand
TGAGACGGTGGTAGATTGTAGTTAAGTGATTGTTGCCCAACGGGTTTGGGGAGCTTCTCGGCGTGATGGTTAAGTCGCTTGCCAACGTGAATGTCGTCGGTTCAAGCCCGATCACCCGCTGTGGCAAGATGGCCGGGTTTTAGCCCGGCCGTTTGTTCTTGGGGCTGTTCGACAACCACCGTGGGGTACCGGCTTACACGGCCAGGCGTTGGCTGCGGTGGAGCTAACCTGGTTAAAGTAGAGGGTGTCAGCCGGGCGAAACAAGGAGGTGCGCTCGGGGTCTTTTCCTGCCCGGGCGGAAACGCGAGGACGGTGTCTGTGTTGGGAGTGATGTCATGAGTGCGATTGCTGACCTTCTGGGAGGAGAGGCGCAGAATCTGCTGGGTTATACGTGCAAGGGGTTCGATGCCGGGGCGCTGCACTTGCCGGGGGCGGACTTCGTGGACCGGGTGATGAGCCTGAGCGACCGACCGACACCGGTGCTGCGCAGCATGCAGGCGGTCCTGAATAACGGGCGGCTGGCCCGGACGGGATACGTATCGATCTTGCCGGTAGACCAGGGGATCGAGCATTCGGCGGGGGCGTCATTTGCTCCCAACCCCATCTACTTCGATCCGGAAAACATCCTGAAGCTCGCGATCGAGGGGGGGTGCAACGCGTGCGCCTCCACATTGGGGGTCTTCGGAGCGGTGGCCCGCAGGTACGCCCACAAAATCCCCTTCATTGTGAAGATCAACCACAACGAGTTGCTGACCTATCCCAACAAGCACGATCAGATTCTGTTCGCCGACGTGCGCCAGGCGTTCGAGCTCGGTGCGGTGGCGGTGGGGGCCACCATCTACTACGGGTCGGAGGAATCCAGCCGGCAGATCCAGGAGATATCAGAGGCCTTCCACATGGCCCACGAGTGGGGCATGGTGACCGTGCTGTGGTGCTACCTGCGGAACGACGCCTTCAAGAAGGACGGCGTGGACTACCATGAGGCGGCCGACCTCACCGGTCAGGCGAACCACCTGGGCGTCACTATCGAAGCGGACATCGTCAAGCAGAAGCTCCCGACCAACAACGGCGGGTTCAACGCGCTGAAGTTCGGCAAGACGCACCCGGCGGTCTACGAGAAGCTCGCGACGGACCACCCGATCGAGCTGTGCCGCTACCAGGTGGCCTGCTGCTACCTGGGGCGGGTGGGCCTGATCAACTCCGGGGGGGCTTCGGGGGCGAACGATTTCGCCGAGGCCTGCCGCACGGCGGTGATCAACAAGCGGGCCGGCGGCATGGGGCTGATCTCGGGGCGGAAGGCGTTCCAGCGGCCGATGTCCGACGGCGTGAAGCTGCTCAACGTCATCCAGGACGTGTACCTGGACAAGAGCGTAACCGTAGCGTAGGTCGGGCTTTGCCCGATATAGGAATGCGTCGGGCGGAGCCCGACCAACGAATACGTCGGGCGGAGCCCGACCTACGTCTGACAGCGGAGAGGCGAACTCATGGCTGATGACGAAAACACCATCGCAGAAGCCGAGGATCAGGAGGTCGAGCCGGCGTCCCCGACTCCGGCCGGCGAGGCAACAGAGGCCGATCAGGCGGCGAACGCAACTGCCGCAGAGGCGGAGGTTGCGCCGGGGGAACTGTCCGACGAAGAGAAGCTGATGGCCAAGCTGCAGGAGGCCGTCGTGGTGGAGGCTCACGACATCGGCCCGCTGCGGAAGAAGCTGGACATCACCGTCCCGCGCGCCCTGATCGACGACCAGATGGGCGAGCAGTTCGCGGAGCTGAGACGCGAGGCCGCCGTCCCGGGGTTCCGCCGCGGACGGGCCCCGCTGCGTTTGGTGCAAAAGCGGTTCGGACACGACGTCGGCGATCAGGTCACGACCCAGTTGGTGAGCAACGGGTACCTGGCCGCGGTCAAGAAGCTGGAACTCAACACGTTGGGCGAGCCGCAAGTCTGGGCCAACATGCCCGAGCAGGTGACGGATGCCTCGGGCATGAACAAGATGGTGGTCTCCGAGAAGCTAGTCCCCGTCGAGGATGCCCTGGAGCAACTGCGGATACCCAAAGAGGGCGATTTTTCCTTTAGCTGCGAGGTGGAGTTGAGGCCGGCCTTCGAGCTTCCCGCCCTGGACGGCATCGCCATAGAGAAACCGACGCGGAGCGTGACCGAGGCCGACGTGACGGCGGAAGTCCAGCGCTTGTTGTCCTTCCGCGGGCGGTTCGCGCCGATAGAAGGGGGGCCGATCCAGGCCGACGATCTGGTGATCGGCGACCTCAAGGTCATGGTCGAGGGCAAGAGCGTACTGACCGAGGCCAACGCTTTGCTGGCCGCCCGGGACCAGCGTTATGCCGGCCTGGACCTGAAGGGCCTCGGCGAGGCCTTGGTCGGCAAGCAGACGGGGGATGAGGTGCGGCTGGAGGTCACCTTCCCGGAGGACCATGACACGGCCGAGCTGCGTAACCAAAGCGGTACTTTTGAGCTAACGGTCCGGGACCTCAAACGGCTGGTGGTGCCGGAACTGACCCCGGAGCTATTCAGCGAGCTCGGCTACGTGGACGAGCAGGCCATGCGTGAGAGCGTGAAGGGGAACTTGGAACGGCGGGTCCACACCGACATTAAAGAGGCCCTGCGGGCCCAGGTCACCAAGTACCTGCTCGAGCACACGGATTTCGAGTTGCCGGAGGGTTTGTCGCAGCGGCAGGCGGACCGGATCGCGCGGCGGCGCATGGTGGAGATGTACCAGGCGGGGGTGCCCGAGGCCGAGGTCGCCAAGCGGGTGGACGCGCTGCGGCTGCGGGCCGCAGAAGAGGCCAAGTTCGATCTGAAGCTGTTCTTCCTGATGGACAAGATCGCGGAGGAACGCAAGATCGAGGTCACCGAGGACGAGATGAACGGGGCCATTGCAGCCATTGCCACCATGCAGGGGAAGCGGTTTGACCGGATGCGGGATGAGCTGATCAAGAACGAAGCCTTGTCGGCGCTGTACCTGCGGCTTCGGGACGGGAAGATTTTGGACGGCCTGCTCGCCTCGGCACAGGTTACGGAGACTTAGCATGCCAGAGTTGATTCACCCGGGTGATACTTGGAACCAGGCATACCCGCCGTACCAGCGGACGCGGGAGATGTCCATCGAGGAGATGCTGCTGGAGAACCGGATCATCTTCTTGGCCGGTCCGATCGTGGAGCGTTCCGCGAGCGTGGTCATCATGCGGCTGCTTTACCTGGAGTCGGTCAAGAAGGACCAGGAGATTAGCTTGTACATCAACTCCCCCGGCGGTCTGGTGGACCAGACGTTGGCCATCTACGACACCATCCGGTTCCTGACCTGTGCGGTGGCCACCTATTGCATCGGGCAGGCGGCGAGCGGCGCGGCGGTCGTGTTGATGTCAGGGGCGAAGGGGAAGCGTTTTATCCTGCCCCACGCCAAGGTGATGCTGCACCAGCCCTACGGGGGGGTCACCGGTCAAGCGGAGGACATCCGCATCCAGGCGGAGGAAGTGCTGCGGGACAAGCGGCGGCTGAACGAAATCATCGCCCAGTGCACCGGCCAGACCTATGACCGGGTCTGCGAGTATACCGAGCGTGACCGCTTCCTGACCGCCGACGAAGCCAAGGTGTTCGGGATCGTGGACGAGGTCCTCAAGGAAGAGCACAAGGCGGGGAAGAAGCCGCAGGGCAAGGAGAAGTAGACCGGTGACTACGAATCAATTGATTCCGTTCGTGATCGAGACCAGCGGCCGCGGCGAGCGGGCATATGACATTTATTCGCGCCTGCTGAAGGACCGGATCATCTTTGTGGGGGGCAGCATCGACGACGCCCTGGCCAACGTGGTGGTGGCCCAGATGCTCTTTCTGTCCAACGAGGACCCGAAGGCGGAGATCAGTCTGTACATCAATTCGCCGGGCGGGTCGGTGTCGGCCGGTCTGGCGATCTTCGATACCATGCAGTTTATCCGGTGCGACGTGGCGACCTATTGCATCGGTCTGGCGGCGAGCATGGGGGCGCTGCTGATGTGTGGGGGGACCAGGGGCAAACGCTATCTGCTGCCGAACTCGCGGATGCTGCTGCACCAGCCGATGATCGGCGGGGTGCTGGAGGGCAGCGCCACCGATCTGGCCATCGAGGCCGAGGAGATTATCCGGCTGCGCAAGCGCTTGTACGAGATCATCTCGACCTGCACGGGCAAGAGCGTCGAGGCCGTGGAGAAAGACTGCGACCGAAACCTGTGGTTGGACGCGCGGCAGGCGTTGGACTACGGGTTGAGCGACAAGATCCTCGAACACATGCCGGAACCCGCGTAGGGTGTAGGGTCCGCGGGGCGGACCGAAGGCATGGGGTCCTCCGCTCGTGCGAGAATCTCTTCTCGCATGCGGACACACGGGAATGGATTCCCGCAGGAGTGGGTGCGAGAAAGGATTCTCGCACCAGCGGCGCTCGGCATGGTTCGCTTCCATCCGCCCTCCGGGCGGAAGAAGAGAGAAGAGGGGTTTCAGGTATCACTTTCCAGGGACTCGAAGTCCCTGGCAACCATCGCGCGCCCTCCGGGCGAGGAACTCCCGTGGACCTGCACGAGCCAGCCGGGGACCGGCCCGCTATCGGGAGCTATGATGCAGCGCGGCCGGGGAGATATCCAGTGCCGCCAGGGGGTAGACCGTGGTCGGCTGCTCGGTCTGCACCTGGCCGATCTTTCTTCCGCGCGCCGAAGTCCGCACCGCGGAGCTTGCCTTTAGATGCCGGTCATGGGATGCTGTAGCTCATGGGCGAGGACGTGCTGCGACGGCAAATCCGCGATCTGGGCGTACTCCTGGAGGTCTCCAAGCACCTGGGTTCGACCATCGAACTGGTTCCGCTCCTCCAGCGCGTCGAACAGGCCGCACTTGAAGTCCTGGACTGCGAACGGGCCTCGGTGTTCCTCTATGACCCGGCCGCAGACGAGCTCTACAGCAAGGTGGCCACTGGAGCGCGGGACATCCGGTTTTCCGCCAAGCTGGGCATCGCCGGGGACACGGTGGCCCAGCGGTCCATTGTGAACGTGCCGGAGGCCTATGCCGATCCGCGCTTCAATTGTGCGATTGACCGTCAGACCGGGTATCAAACCCGCACCATCTTGTCCGTTCCCCTGACCGGTTACGACGGGACGATCGTGGGGGTCCTGCAGGCGCTCAACAAGCGGGGCGAGGCCTTTGACGGACGGGATGAGGAGAAAGGCTCGATTCTGGGCTCGCTGGCGGGTGTGGCCATTCAGCGGCAAATGCTGCTCGAGGAATTCGCGGTGAAACAACGCCTGGAGCACGACTTGGCCATCGCCCGCGAGATCCAGAGCTCGTTGCTGCCCCAGCACGATCCGTGCGTGGAAGGATACGACATCGCCGGATGGAACCAGCCGGCCGATGAGACCGGCGGCGACTGCTATGATTACGTGCCGTTGCCCGGCGGGGCACTCGGGCTGCTGGTGGCGGATGCGACGGGGCACGGGATCGGACCGGCCCTGATCGTATCGGAGTGCCGGGCACTGATCCGCGCCCTGGTGACGATGACGGACGATCTGCCGACCATCATGTCGCGGGTGAACGAGCGGCTGCTGCAAGACCTCAGCGGCGGCAGGTTTGTGACCGCCTTCTTCGGCGTGCTGGACCCCGGTGAGCACCTGCTCGAATACGTCAGCGCGGGGCACGGCCCGCTCCTCTATTATGACGCCGCCAAGGATGAGGGAGAGGAATTGCAGGCCAGTACGCTGCCGCTGGCGATCATTCGGGCCTTTGAGGCCTCCCCCGGGCCTCCGCTGCGTATGCAGCCGAGAGACATCCTGGTCCTGGCCACCGACGGGTTCTTCGAGTGGACCGACGCAAGCGGCGCGCAGTTCGGCGCCGCGGGGGTATTGGAGGTGGTGCGCGCGCATCGGGACGAATCGGCCCGGGAGATCCTCGAGTACGTCCACCAGGCCGTGGTCCACTTCAGCGGGGGAACGCCGCAAGCGGACGATCTCACCGCTATTGTCGTGAAACGACGATAAGTTCGAAGTTCAAGGTTCAAGGTTCAAAGTTCAAAGTTCAAGGTTTGGGATCTCCAGGTCTTCGGGCGAGCAAGTTGCTCATAGCGGTCACTGAGAATCGAGCGCATATCCCTCCGAATCCGTCGGCGCTATGCCCCGGAACTTGGAACTTTGAACTCGGGACTGCCCCCGGGGGAAGGGGCCGAAGCGGAGGTGAGCAGCGCGGTGAGGCGCGCGGCGTGGTCGGTCAGCCACTTGACCTTGCGGCGTACGATCTTCATGAACCCGAAGCCCTGCAACCGTCCAAAAGAGCCCGTGGCGGCGATGGGGACCACGCACTCGGCGATGAGGGCCTCGACCATCAGTGGGACCAGGCATTGCTTTGCGGCCGGCGCTAGCTCCCGCAGCGACTCGTAGCCGCCCAGGAACCGCAGCAGACGGTTTTCGTCCAGATGGTCGGGCCACTTTTCCGGCCGGACCTCGGTGGCGATGGAGAACTGGAGCAAGCCGTTGGCGACATCGAGGGCGCGTCTGGCGAGCCGAACGGAATCGTAATCCACGACGGCGGCCACCCGCTCGTGGCGGAAGAGCATGTTGCCGGGGTGCCAGTCTGAATGCACCACGCCCACCTCCAGGTAGGCCAGCCCTGCGGCGTCGGCCTGTTCCGCGGCGCGGTCGTAGGTGTCAAAGAGGGCCTGGGCGACGCCGTAAAGCTCGCCCTCGCGCCCGGTGACACTCTCGTGTCCCGACAACTGCGCGGGGATGGAATTGAGCCCCGTGCGCACCGCCATGGCATCGTGATAGTCGGCGAGCGCCGGCGGTTCGTCCCCCTTAAAACCATTGACCTTCTGGTGAAACGAAGCCAGCGTGACCCCGGCATCGAAGGTTTCCGCGTCGGTGCCTCGGTAGGCGTGACCGGGGACGAACTCGAACAACTCGTACACGTGCTCCCGCAGCGTGAAGAGGGGGCCGGGGGCGTCGAGGGGCTTTACCAAGGCCGGGAGCGGAAACCCTGCCGCATGGAGATGGGCTTGGAGGGCGTGCGAGAAGGCAATCCGGGTCAGGCTGCTGCGCTCGGGGTCGCGGCGCTTGAGCAGGAACTTGCCCTTTTGGGAGACCACACCCACTTTAGGGCTGCGGCGCGAGCCGCGTTCAAAGGGGGTGACGGACTCGATGATGCCCAGGTCGTAGTGGCTGAGCACGATGGCCAATTCGCCGGCGTCGAAGGTCTGTTGGGCTCGATCTTGCACGCGGACCGCCTATAATCGTGGACCACGATTCCCGCGACCGGCTGCGGACCGGATCATAACGCCGGGGTCGGTCGCGTCAAACCCGCCGGGCGAGGGCGCGGCGCAGGAACGGCAACGGTCAGGGAGACGCACCATGGACCGCAGTCAGGCTTGGGCGCTGCTCAACGAATACACCGCCAACGCTTCGCTGATCAAACACGCGCTGGCCGTCGAGGCGGCCATGCGGTGGTACGCCGCCAGGCTGGGCGGGGACGTGGAACGCTGGGGCGTTGTGGGGCTACTGCACGATTTCGATTATGAGCGTTGGCCCGATCCGCCGGCGCATACCAGAGAGGGGGCGAGGATCCTCCGCACGGCGGGGGCCGACGAAGAGTTGGTCGGCGCCATCCTGTCCCATGCGGACTGGAACCTGGACGAGTATCCCCGCGACCGGCCGATGCGCAAAGTCCTGTTCGCCGTAGACGAACTGTGCGGCTTCATCACGGCCGTGGCCTTGGTTCGGCCGGAGCGTCTGCTCGGGCTGCAAGCGAGCAGCGTGCGGAAGAAGCTCAAACAGAAGGGTTTCGCCGCGGCAGTTTCACGGGAGGACATCGAGGCGGGTGCCCGATTGTTGGAGATCGATTTCGACGCGCACATCAACAACGGCATCGAAGCCATGACGACCATCGCCGCTGATTTGGGCCTGCTTCCGAATTGAGCTCGAGCCGAGGAGCGGCCCCATCACGGTCCCACGGGCGCCGCGGTTGGCGCTCCCGCGATTTGCGTGAGGAGTTGCTGGGCGTCGGCGTTGTTGGGTTCTCGGGTGAGCAAGTCGGTAAGCACCTGAGCGGCCTCCTCGGTATTGCCCACCGCGAGGAGCAGGCGCGCTTTCTCCAGCAAGAGGGCGGGTGGAACGGTGGAGGCCGAACGCTCGATGCCTCTTTCCAGCGTCGCCAGGACGCGATGCAAGCTCAACAAGTGGGCAACCGTGGCGCGCTCCGTCTGCACGCGCGCCAGCCGGGCATACTCTTCCGTCCGTTCGGGAAAAGTGGTGATGACGCTCCCGATGATCTGCTCGAGCAGGGCATTGTAGGCGTCCAATTCGGCCAGGAGCGGGGTACTGGTCGGATCCTTCTTGGCGTTTTCCTTAGCGATCTCCAAGGCCGTGCCCACGGCCTCGGAGGCCTCGTCCAGCTTGCGGTCTCCTTGGAGGGCCTTGGCCAGCGCCGCGTAGTATTTCGGGTTCCGCTGAGAGGGGGGGGCGGGCGTGTCCAGCTCGATGGCTCTGCGAGCAGCTTCCACCGCCTTGTACGGTCGCCCGAGGGCCAACTCGGCCTCGGCCAATCCCGCATGGGGCTCGGGGCGACGGGGGTTGAGGTCGGTGGCGCGCTGGTACTTATCTCGGGCCATCGTGTAGTACTTCGCCTCGTAATAGAGGTCTCCCAGGAGTCTGAAGGCCAACCAGTCGTTCTCCCCCTTGCGGGAGCTCGCGTAGCTGGTGATGAGTCCGATGGCTTCGCGTTTGCGCCCCAGGAGGATGTTGCCCCGCCCGGCGAGGAAGTCCGCGTCGTTGTTGATGGGGTCGCGCTGGCGAATGGCGCTGATCAACTGGATGGTCCGTTCCAAAGCGGTCCGGGCTTCCGGGCCGCCGGTTTCCGCCTTCTCCATGCCGCGATAGGCCTTCTCCACGACCTCCTCAAGCGTCAGGTGCTTGATCTCGGAGATCAGGGCGTCTGGGGTCGCCTGGTCGCCGGCCGGGGCGGATGTGGCCGGCTGGGATTCCTGGCCGAAGGCCGGAGCACCGGCCAGCACCACAGCCCACAGGATCAAGAGAGCAAGATTCTGCATCGCAACCGCTCCAAGCCGTCCTACGCCTGACCGGCTGGAAAGCCGGTCCCACATCGTCCATCCGGGTTCATCGGGACCAAATCTAATAGCGACTGAACGGTCGGGTCAAGACGCACGGAGGAGAAGCGCGTGGGAGGCCGCGGTCGGTGAGGCGGCCATCCGGTCGCACAGCGCGGGGTTCACCTTCCAGCGCAACCTGTCGGCTGTCGATGTTGGTCTGAATCTGGTTCCTTTCCAGAGTGCCCAGACGGCCGCGAAGCACGGCGATCTGGTTAATGGCCTCGTTAAGGCCCGGTGAGCGGCGGCGCGCGTTAGCAGGTTCGGAGCCGGGGGTGCCGCGCACCCGGGCGGCTCGCCCTCCTCGCCAAGTTGACACCGCACATCTGAACCGCTACAAACCCTGTATCGCTAGGTGTGCCCGTTATAGGACGGGCTGAGAGCACAGCCTTCGAACCTGATCGGGGTCGGTCCGCCCGCCGGGCATCGACGAGAGACCTGCGTAGGGAAGCGACATGGCGACCAAGGGTCCGGTTATCGTGCAGGTCTCTCGGCTTTCTTACCGTTGATCCGAGTCCGATAGCGGCCAACACCTGGGACCGCTGGCTCGTGCCTGATGTCCAGTCGCCACCCGCGTCACGGTGCGGAAGCGTGCGATGGTCGAGGTCTGGCGGCGAGGTGGGCGGTGGGTGAAAGGCACCAGAACGGACCGGTCGCGTCCGGCGACGTGGGGGACGGCTCGATGGTGGCGATGCGCGACATCCGGAAGTTCGCCGAAGCGATCGCGCGGGAGTTCAAACCCCAACGGATCATCCTGTTCGGGTCGTATGCGTACGGTAAGCCAACGGAGGACTCGGACGTGGACATCCTGGTCGTTATGCCCTACCGGGGCCATCCGACGGAAAAAGCCATCGAAATCCGTCAGCGGATCCGTCGCCCCTTTGCTCTTGATCTGCTCGTGCGATCACGACGGGAGATCGAGCGCCGCATGGCCTGGAACGATTGGTTCATTCGCGAGATCATGGAACGGGGCAAGCCTCTTTATGACGCCGACAACGCGGGAATGGGTCGAAAAGGCTGAACGCGACTTCGCAAGCGCATCGCGCGAAATGCGCGCTCGAAAGACGCCAAACTATGATTTGGCCTGTTTCTGCGCACAACAATGCGCGGAGAAGTACATGAAAGCGGTGTTGCAACAACTCGGTCGCCCAATACCGAGGACCCACGACCTCATCAAGCTCCTGGACCTTTTGGGGGCCAACTTCCTTGAACTGGGCTTGCTGCACGCGCGCCTGGACGCCTTGACTCCGTACGCCGTACACTTCCGGTACCCAGGTGAATCTGCGACGAAGGTATTAGCCAAGCGAGCATGCCAGGATTGCACTGCCACGCGTGAAGCCGTTCGATTACTGTTGGGGCTATCTGCCTCTAAGAATACCGCGAGACAGGCTTCGACGCGAACCGCGCGTAAGCCAGCTTCCAGTAGAAACCGCCGGAAAGGGTCAAGCACTTGACTGACCTCGGATCCACAAACCATCAATTACGCCTTGCGAGGCGGATGATCTAGGAATGCCACAGCAGATGGCTTTTTGGATCGTTATATTCCTGATTGGTTCGGTTGTGCTGATCGGCATAAACGTGCGTGATAGCCGACGCCTCGCAGAAGGGTGTGCTAATTGTAGAAACAATCCACCCAAGATCGAACCGATTAGCAACGTCTTGAGCCCGATCCTTTGGATCGCGACACTGGTATGGAGTATCGGCATAGCGGCATCCTACAGCCTCCTTATATATAATCGTGTTGATCGGCGCCTGAAGTGCGCCCCAAGGTCCGCATCAGAATTATGGACTGATTGGGAAAGTACATTCTTCGGTAAATCGAAACGACTCTGGTTCGCCCCCAAAAATCCCGAAGCCGAATGCGCATCGGTCCGGTGGCGAGATAGTCTGTTCCTATTTGAATTACTAGCGGTCATAGGGATTTGGCTTTGGGCTGCGCGGTTCCGGTGGGCAATTGCCGTGGTTGTCTATCTCAGCATCATAAAACTCTGCTACCTCCTGCGCGCCATCGTACTCCATGCTGCTACTCAGCATGTTGGGGTGTGGGATAAGTCACGGTCGCTGCTGTTATCGCTTCTTCACTATGCATTCTACTTACTCGCGTTCGCGGTATGGTATCGAGCCTTAGGGGCTAGTGGGGGACATTTCCATGAAACGCTCCCGGAATTGTGTGTCGCAAGTTCCGCAAGCTGCGCGATTTATCTGAGTGCGGCGACGATGATGACGATTGGATATGGCGACATAACCCCGATATCCTGGCAAGCGCAACTCCTTTGTACCCTTCAGGGTGCTCTGGGCATTTTCTTGCTCGTTGTAGTACTTCAGGCCTACCTGACAATGCTACTCGAAGGCCGCAACGGCAAGAGTCGAGGAAGTGGAACTGTATGGTGATGCGTCGATATCCTGGGAGATGTGAAATGACTCAGCTCGAATCTGCTCTTCATGGGATTATTACCCCCGAGATGAAGCGCGTGGCGGAACGTGAAAACGTTACCGCCCGCTTCATCCGGGACCAGGTGGCCCGAGGGCACCTGATCATCCCGGCCAACCAACGCCACCTCCCACCCCACGGGCGGCTCGACGCGATCGGCATCGGACGGGCGATTACCACCAAGATCAACGCCAACATCGGCGCGTCGCCCGTGCAGTCCTCGAAGGAGGAAGAGTTGGCCAAGCTCCGGCACGCGGTGAAATACGGGGCCGATACGGTGATGGACCTGTCCACGGGCGGCGACCTGAATATCTGCCGCGAGTACCTGGTCCGACACTCGACGGTCCCGGTCGGGACGGTGCCCATCTACCAGATGATCGTCGACAAGACCGTCGAGGAACTCACCTGCGACGACATCCTCAAGACGGTGGAACTTCAGGCCCGGCAGGGCGTGGACTACTTCACCATCCACGCCGGCATCCTGCGGGAGCACCTGCCCCTGGTGAAGCACCGCGTGATCGGGATTGTGTCACGCGGCGGTTCGCTGTTGGCCAAGTGGATGCTCTACCATAACAAACAGAACCCCCTGTACGAGCTGTTCGATGAGATCAGCGCCATCATGCGCGAGTATGACGTGAGCTACTCCCTGGGCGACGGATTGCGACCGGGCTGCCTGGCCGATGCCACGGACGAAGCCCAGATCGCCGAGCTGCGCACGCTCGGCGAACTCACCCACCGCGCCCGCGAGGCGGGCGTGCAGGTCATGGTGGAAGGACCCGGGCACGTGCCCTTCGACCAGATCGAGTACAACATGAAGATCCAGGCGGAGGTTTGCGACGGCGCTCCCTTTTACGTGCTGGGACCGCTGGTCACCGACGTGTTTCCCGGCTACGACCACATCACCTCCGCCATCGGGGCGACGGCGGCGGCCTACCACGGCGCGGCGTTCCTGTGCTATGTGACACCCAAGGAGCACTTGGGGTTGCCACGGCTCGACGACGTGAAACAGGGCTGCATCGCCTATAAGATCGCGGCCCATGCCGCCGACATCGCCCGGGGGTTGCCTGGGGCACGGGATTGGGATGACGATTTGTCGCGGGCCCGCGCCGCCTTGAACTGGGAGAAGCACTTCGAGCTGGCCTTCGACGGCGAGACGGCCCGGGCCATGCACGACGAAGACCTTGAGGTGGACTCGGACTTCTGTGCCATGTGTGGGCACGACTGGTGCAGCGTACGCATCAGCAAGGAGATTCAGGAGTTCGCCAGCGGCAAGCACCCGGACTTCCAGCCCGAACGTGTAGCCCAGCGCAGCCCCGGCCTGACGCGGGAACAGATCGAGTTGCTCGCCGACCGGCAACGCAAGAACGCCTGCCACAGCGACGTGCTGCCGGACGAATCCGCCGCCCGCCGGGCCCAGGAACAGGAACTGGTACAGTTGAACGCGGGAGCAAGATAGACATAGGCCGCTGTGCGGACCGTGTAGAGGCCGGGGAGGCAGACCTGTGATCGCGTGCATCGAAGCGCTGAACTACCGGTGCTTACGCTACATCCATCAGGAGCTCGATTCTTTTCAAGTTCTCGTCGGTCCCAACGCCAGTGGGAAATCGACCTTGCTGGATGCCGTGGCGTTCTTGGGGCAGTTCCTTTCCGATGGTCCTGTGAAGGCGGTGCGGGACCGCGCGCCCGATGTTGAGTCCCTGTTCTGGATGCGCCAGGGTGACAGGTTTGAGATGGCGCTCGAGTTGACCATTCCCCAGGAACGTCGTGACCGGCTGCCCTCGAACAGCTATGAGCGGGCACGGTATGAAATCGCCGTGGGCTTCAATCCGGAGCGCGAGATAGCTATCCTTGGGGAAAACCTGTGGCTCAAACCGCGCGAACCTCCTGGACACCCTAATGATAAGCGCCGTCAGCTTCGCCTCTTCCCTGAGCCGATGGCCCCGCCGGGGGCACTGGTGATCCAAGAGGGAAAACACAGCCCCCGAGGCTGGAGGAGGGTGGTGAGTAAGAGGTCGGATGCTGCCAACGACTACTTTCAGGCTGAGACCACCGGCTGGAACAATCCCTTCCGCCTGGGTCCTCAGAAACCTGCCCTCGCCAATCTCCCTGAGGACGAGGAGCGCTTCCCGGTTGCCACCTGGGTCAAGCGCGTTCTGTTGGAGGGCATTCAAGCCCTCGTGCTCAATAGCCAGTCGATGCGGAGACCGGCGCCGCCTGGTAGTCCGGTCGAATTCCAGCACGATGGCTCGAACCTTCCTTGGGCCATTGAGCACTTCACCAAAACGGACCCGGAGGGATTCGAGAGATGGGTGGACCATTTGCGAACCGCACTTCCCGATCTGCAAGCGGTGGATACCGTGGAACGGCCGGAAGACCGTCATCGTTATCTCAGGCTGACCTATGCGGGCGGGCTTTCCGTGCCATCATGGGTGGTTTCGGATGGGACGCTCCGACTGATGGCCCTGACCCTTGTCGCCTATCTTCCCCCAGCCGAGCGGGTTTATCTCATCGAAGAACCCGAAAACGGCATTCATCCAACGGCCGTAGAGACGGTCTTTCAATCGCTCTCTTCCGCTTACGAGGCTCAAATCCTTTGTGCCAGCCATTCGCCCGTGGTCCTCAGCCTGGCCGAACCTGACCAACTGCTGTGCTTTGCCAAAACGCCGGAGGGAGCGACGGACATCGTGCGCGGCAGCGAACATCCGCTGTTGCGCGAATGGAAACGCGAGACGGACCTCGGCACTCTCTTTGCTTCCGGAGTGCTGGGATGAGTCCGACGTTAGACTTGGTGGTGCTCGTCCCTGATAGGAATCTCCAAGCGGCTATCGAGGGCTTGCTTCGTTCGCGGACAGAAAGCCTGCGTGTTCGGAAGATAGCCTGCAGAGTCTTGGCGCACTCCCACCACGACCCCGGATGTTTTCGGGAAGCACCGGCCTTCCTGCAGACTTTCACGCGAACGGCACGACACGCGCTCGTGATCTTCGACCGACAGGGCTGCGGGCAGGAAGTGCGCCCTGCTGATGACCTCGCACGCGATCTGAAAGAACGCTTGGCCCGAGCTGGCTGGCAGGACCGCGCCGAGGCGGTGGTGATCGACCCGGAACTGGAAAACTGGGTGTGGAGTGATTCGCCCGAGGTGGATTCCGCTTTGGGCTGGCAGGGACGCGATCCTTCCTTACGTGAATGGCTCCGACAGAAGGAGCTGTGGCCGCCAGGAGCCCAGAAGCCCACGGCTCCCAAAGAGGCGGTCGAATCAGCCCTCCGTGAGGTCAGGTGTCCAAGATCGTCAGCCATCTATGGAAAGCTCGCTGAGCAGGTCAGCCTGGAGCGCTGCACAGATCGTTCGTTCGTAAAACTGAAGGAGATTCTGCGTTCGTGGTTTCCGGCCGCAAGTTCCGGTCCTCCGAGGTGTTAATATGGACGAGCGATGGCTTTCTACGCGGATACCCCCTTGATGCTGGCCGCCGGCCAAGGCGACCGGGAAGCTTTTGGCATCCTGGTCGAGCGCCATCACCTTGCCATCCTCCGATTCGTGCATCGGTTTCTGGGGTCCTCAGATCGCGACACTGCAGAAGACCTGGCTCAGGACGTGTTTCTCGCAGCCTGGAAGGCCGCTCCTTCCTTTCGGCCCCGGGCCAAAGTCTTGACCTGGCTGTTTCGCATTACCACGAACGTGTGCCTGAACTACGCGCGGGGCAGCCGGCTCCGCGTCACCCTTCCGCTAGATGCGGAGGGAACACCCGAGCGTCCCGGTACGGAGCTGGACCGTCCCGATGCGCGGGCCATTGCTCGTGAGCAGGCGGATCGGGTCCGGAAAGCCGTCGCGGGTCTCCCCGGGCAGCAACGAACCGCGATCCTGCTCCGGCATTTTCAGGGGTTTTCCTACGCCGAAATAGCGGACGTTCTCGACACTTCCGTTGCGGCCGTCGAGTCATTGCTCTTTCGGGCCAGACAGACGCTCGGGGCGACCTTGGCGGGGGCGAGAAGCGACGCGTCCCCGCAAGTTTTCCCGGAGATCGGTGTTGAATCGTTATGAGGAAGGGTGGTCCGCGATGAGGTGCCACAAAGCACGGAAATGGCTCTCGGCGAGCTTCGACGGAGAACTCGACGTGGCCCGCGAGCAGGCCGTGAAGGCCCACGTGAACCGGTGTTCTGCTTGCCGGCAGTTCGCCGCCGATCTGCCGGGAGGCGCGCGGGACCTGGAACTCCTGACGGTGCCCGAACCGCGAGCGGGTTTCACGGGCCGGTGCCTGGCCCGCCTCCTGGAACCAGGGACCCCACGTACCTGGTCGAGGGCCTGGTTTGAGATTCTACGGCCGGTCCAGGTGGCGGCGGCGGTTGTGGCGTTGTCCTGTGGAGCGTTTCTGGCCCTCTCGATGAACGGGGCGTCAAGTTCGCCGGTATCCACCGGTGAGGAGCCTGCGGAGAGGCTGTATGCCGAGTGCTTCGACGCCGCGCCCGGGGACTCCGCCGGGGCGAGATACCTGGCACTCCTGCAAGAAGCGGAGAAATGAACCATGGCGCTGCTCTCGCGTACGCACGGCTTCTGGTTGCTTTTAATTATTTCGCTCGCTTTTAACGCGGGTTTCGGGGCCACCTTCGGGGTGCGGACTTACCGGCAGTGCTACGGCGACAGCGGCCAAGACCCGACCCCCGCTTTGCTCACCCTCTGCGAAAGACTCAACCTGACCGTCGAGCAAGAGACCCAGATGCAAGCGGCCAAGGACAAGCTTCTGCTGCAGGTCGAAGAGGTACGGCGCGAGTTGACGACCGAGCGAGAAACCCTTGCGGAACTCTTGGCGGCCGCCGAGCCGGATCGCGCGGCTATCGTGCTGCAACTGGACCGGATCGCCGGGCTCCAGCAACAGCTCCAGCAACAGGTCGTCGAACACCTGCTCGAAGAGAAGGAGTTATTGGGCCCGGACCAACGGGAGGTTTTCAATGAGATCATCCGCCGTCGCGTATGCCCGTACGGAGGGCGTGGGCCTGAAAGCGTTCCCGGCGGGTGTGAATTCCGCGGCGGAGCGGTGCATACGGCGGAGCGGGGGTGCGGCGGAAGGGGTGGGCATTAGTGCGCGGGCAGATCGTGTTTGCCCGGATGAACGACGGCAGGTCGACACACGCTGCCATTGAGAACCAAGAGCTGACGATCGGAATGTTTTGACGGTTTGTCTACAAGCGAAAGGAGAACGAAGGATGAGGAAACCTGTGAGCGTACTTCTGGGGGCGACCGTTGCGCTGACGCTCGGGGTCGGGGGATCAGTGCTCGCCTGCCCGCCCGGCGGGGACGGAGTAGGCCCCGGACCAGGGCACTGTAACCCCGCGAACTGCAAAGGACCCTGTGACCCGGCGAAATGTAAGGTACCCCTGCTCGATGGCCCAGGCCGCTCCCCTGGTCAGAATCTCGATCTCATCAGCGGCCTGCACCCGCAGATCTTTTCTCCTTGAGCCTACGCCGGAAGGGATGTTTTTGTAAATGGCCTCAATCAGTTTTCGCAAATCCGGCTGAATTTCAGCTCTGGTCAGGTTGGATCGCATCAGCCGCACCCCGCAATTGATATCGTAGCCGACCCCGCCGGGGGAAATAACACCCTCCTCCAGATCGAAGGCCGCCACTCCGCCGATAGGAAAGCCATAGCCCCAGTGGATGTCCGGCATAGCCAGCGAGTGGCCGACGATTCCCGGCAGGCAGGCCACATTGGCTACCTGGGTGAGGCTCAGATCCTTTTGGATGTCCATCAGCATCTTCTGGTCGGTATAGATGATGCCGTCCGTTCTCATTTTTCCCTCGCGGGGAATGCGCCAGCGGTAATCGTCAATTTTTTGTACTTTGGGGTTGGTCCCTTCTGCGGTCATAGATTTTTATCCTGGTCATATCTCATATATTGTTACTCTTAATCAAACATCAAACATCGAAAATAATGCTCGTTTCCCATACATCATTGACCCGCTGCACGCACATCCGGTGGTAGGTCACCGCCTTAATTTCCGTCTTTATTTCATGACGTTGCGGGTCGTATTTTTCTCCCCAGCAGGTGGCCTCCAGCCGGGTTTCAGTCAGTGCGTTAATTTCACATTTTCTAAACAACCATTGATCCACCTCGAACAGATAGAGAAGCTCACTCAACCAGCCCACCAGCAGGCGATCCCAGCCTTTACTTTCCACGCTGACCTGCTTTTTCTGAGAGGGGTCGATGCTTTGCCGGTCGGTGAGAATCTCAAACAAAGCCTGGCTGGCATTTTCAAAAAGGTCTTTCATCTCCGGGCCGTAGACCTTTACCCCGATATCGCCGG
>JAZDKM010000424.1:0-3852 GCA_043803085.1 Planctomycetota bacterium | reverse complement strand
AACAGCTTACCGCGTGCCATGCTGCCGTCAAGACCCCCGAATCTGTTCGGGAAGTGTGAGGGCCGGAACTCGGTGGACTACCACACGGGGTCCGGTCGCATCTCGCGCTAGCGACCCGACCGGTAGTGCCTTCCGCACCTGGGAACAGCGTCGGCACCCCGAAATTTAAGGTTCATGACCCATTTCCGGGGAATGCGGCCCTGATCTTCAGGAAGAAGTATTCGTCATCCCGGTAGCCGTAGGCCATGCGCTTGATGACCTTGATCTTGTTGTTGATGCCTTCCAGCAGGCTGGTGTGCAGCGGCCAGCGGCAATGGGCCAGGATGCCGGGCAGGTACTCCTTGAGTTTGCGGGCGAAGTCCTTGAGGGGCTCGATCCCGCTGCGCATGGCCCGCCCGAACCAGCTCTTCCAGAAGCGTCGGGCCGGCGTTTCGTAGGAGTAATCCCACAGTTCCTTCAGGTCATCCTTGAGCACGTACACCGTCATCAGGGCCTTGTTGGCGTCCAGCAGTTCCCGCAGCCGAATGCGGTCCTTGGGCTTCTCGATGTTCTCCCGGTTCCGCAACAGCAGCCAGCGAGCGCCCTTGACGACCTGGCGGGCCTTTTTGTCGTTCGAGAGTCGGTTGGCTTCGTCCACCCGCACCCGGTCGATCACCTCCCGCCCGTACTTGGCCACCACGTGGAACAGGTCATACACGATCTTGGCCAAAGGGCATTGATACCGAACTTCCTCCTCGTAGGCTCCGTTCATGTCCATCGCGACGGCCTTCAGCCGCGCCCGCCCCTCCTTCCCCAGCAGTTCAAAGAACGGCCGGACGTCTTCCCGGCCCCGCCCACGCCCGACCCACAGCACCCGCTTGGTCGTGGGCTCCACGATCACCGTGGCGTAGCGATGCCCCTTCTGGATGGCGAACTCGTCCATGACGATGGCCTCCAGGTTGCTCAGATCCACTGGCCCCAGCGTCTCTTGCAGGTGCCGCTTATCGATGTTCTTGACCGTCTTGCGGTCCAGGCCCACGTACTCGGCCACGTGCTTGACCGGCAGCACCGCACACAGCCGGGCCACGTTCTCGGCCAACCGCCGCGTCACCCGGTCGTACCGCCCCAGCCAGGACAACTGCTCCAACTTGGGGCCGCACGTCGGACACAGCACCCGGCGGCGATGCACCAGCAGGTGGGTCTGGGCATCCAGAAGATCCAGTTCTCGCACCCACCGCTCGGTCACCTCGTGCAGTTGGTGCGTCGTCCGCCCGCAGCCGCTGCACACCATCGGCCGCGTCCAGTCCGGCACCAACTCGATCCACACCTGGGCCGTCGGCCCCTTCACCCCGGCCTCGAATCGCTCCACGGTTCCCAGCCGATGCCCTTCCCATCCGCCCAACAAGGCGGTAACTTCTTCTGTTGCCAACGGCGGTCTCCTTGCCTATCTCGACGTTCTGGACAAACACCAAGATAAAGCAAGCCCGCCGTTGCCGTTAAGACAGTCCCCGCAAATGGGACAAGAACCTAAGATAAGGCGTAAGCTGAGGCAGGTACAGGAATAAGAACAGGCCTCCATGTCCGATGAGTGGGGTAGGTAAAAGTCCCTTACTCGTAGGCACGGAGGCCTGCCATGCATCGTATCGTCCATTCCCCCAAAGTTCACCAGCGAATCCGACGTTCCCTGCAACTGGCTGCCCTGGAGCCCCTGCTGTCGGATCACGACGTGGAGGCGATCTGCACGAAGCTCAAGCACCCCTTCCGGCATCGCCAACTCCCGCCGGGGGTCTTGCTGCGTTCCATGGTGTATCGCGGCCTGCACCCCGACCACTCCATCGCGGCCCTGTTGTCTGATCTGGCGGCGCGGTTGGCAGAGCAGGCCGTCCCGCCCACCGAGTCGGCCTGGTGCCAGGCGCGAACGCGGCTGCCCGAGCAAGTGCTGGTCGAATTGATCCATCGCCAAGCCCGCAGTTGCCGGTGCCGCTTCGCCGGTCCTCACCGTTGGCACAACCGCTGGCTCTTCCGCATCGACGGCTCTACCGTCTCCATGCCCGACGAGCCGGCGCTGGTCGAGGCCTTCGGCTACACGAACACGCGCCACGGCCGCAGCCGGTTCCCCGTCGCCCGCGTGAGTTTCATCGAACTGGCCGGCCTGAACGTCATCTGGGACTACCGCATGGATGCGTATCGCTGTAGTGAGGAACAGCAGCTTGGAGCCATGTGGCCAAGCCTGCCCGCCGGCTGCATGTGCTTGCTGGACCGCAAGTTCTGTTCGTTCTACGTGCTGGCCAAGTTGCGGCAGCGCGGCATCGGCGCCCTGACGCCGCTGCATCAGCGGCGCGATCCCTGGCGGCTGATCGGGCGCGGTTGCGCGCTGGGCAAAGATGACTGGCTCGTGCCGCTGGATCTCTGCCCACAACTCCGTCGGGAGTACCAGGACCCCATGCTGCCGAAGGAACTCTGGGTCCGGGTGATCCGCGTCCGCTTCTGGCGTGGGAACCGCCGCAAGACGCTGTGGCTGGTGACGACGCTTCTGGACCCGGACCAGTACCCCGCGGCCGAATTGGGCGAACTGTATCGTGACCGCTGGCCGATCGAAACGCGAATCGGCGAACTGAAGACGACGCTGGAAATGAACGTGCTGCGCAGCAAGTCGCCGGCCGCGGTGCGGCGCGAGGTGGGCGCCATCATCCTGGGGCACAACCTGGTCTGGACGCTGATGCACGAGGCGGCCGAGTTGACCGACACGCCGGCCGAAGACATCAGCTTCGCCGGGGCGGTCAAGACGGCCCTGGCCTTCTCTGGGCCGCTGCGTCAATCCTCCCCCGCCGCGCGCCGGCAACTCCATCAGCAAATGCTCCTGCACATCGCCCGACACACCAATCATCACCCCTTCGGACGGGTCGAACCGCGCCTGCTCAAACGCGAAACCGCCCGCTTCGCCTACCTCCGAGAACCACGCTGGAAAGCACGCCTCAAATGCTTATCTTAGGGCCATTGGGGACACCATACTAGTTTTCGTGGCCGTGCAGAAGGCTTGGTGCAGGCATCGGTTCATGATAGGATTACTAATCGGAGCATTATGTATGGAACATTATCCGGACTTAATCGTCTAAGTGTGTATGAAGACAGACGGACGACATCGTTCATCGGCGGTACAGGAAGACGTACGTCGCCGAGTGGTGCGAAGCATTGTGGAAGAGCGAATGAGTCAGGTGGAGGCGGTTCGGGTCTTTGGCGTCGGCCGGACCTCCATACACCGATGGCTGAAGGCATACAGACAACGGGGTCTGGCGGGACTGCGGGCGCAGAAACGCGGGCCCAAGCCGCATTCGCGGCGGGCCGGCCACCAGGCGGCCACGCTGGTGCGGCTGATGGAGGACCGTTGTCCCGACCAGTTGCACCTGCCCTTTGCCCTGTGGACCCGGGAGGCGGTGCAGCGACTCCTCGCCCAACGCTGCGGTCTGCAAGTGTCGGTGTGGACGGTGGGGCGCTACCTACAGCACTGGGGCTTCACGCCCCAGAAGCCCTTGCGGCGGGCATGCGAGCAAGACCCGGCCGCCGTGCGGCACTGGCTGGAGACGGAATATCCGGCCATCCGTCCACGGGCCAAGGCCGAACAGGCCGAGATTCACTGGGGCGACGAGATGGGCATGCGCAGCGACCATCAGGTCGGCACCAGTTACGGCCGGCGAGGCCGGACGCCGACGATTCCGGGCACCGGCCAGCGTTTCGGCTGCAACATGATTTCGGCCATCACCCACCGCGGGCGGCTGGTGTTCATGGTGTTCCAGTGTCGCTTCACGACCCCGGTGTTCGTGACATTCCTGAAGCGCTTGGTGCGACACCTGGAGCGGAAGGCGTTCCTGATCG
>JAZDKM010000423.1:0-6593 GCA_043803085.1 Planctomycetota bacterium | reverse complement strand
AGGTTCTTGTCGTTGGCCGTCACCAGCAACTTGTTGCTGGCCACCTCGGGCGTAATGGAGACGGTGTAGTCGAGCGGGTTAATGCCCTTGATCCGGGCCTGCTCCACGGTTGAGCGTTGGTTGCGGAACCACTCGTTGAGGTAGCTGGCGACGTCGTCCGCCTTGGCGAATTGCAGAGCGATCACTTCCTGTTTGAGGTTGATCGGCTGCTCGGCGAACTCGTCCAGCGGCTTGATGATCTGGTTGAAGATTTCCTCCTGCTGGCTCTTGGTGCCGCGGACCAACACGGTATTGGTGCTCGCGTTCGCCTCCGCTCGGGCGGGCTCGGCCCCGCCCTTGCCGCGCACTTGTCCAAAGAGCCGGTTGATGGTATTGGCCACGTCCTCGGCTTGAGCGGACACCAGCCGATAGATGCGCGTTTCGATGGCCACCGGCTCGGCCGGCGGTATGTCGATCTTCTTGAGCACGCCCTCGACTATCGGGAAGATGACCGGCTCACCCGCGACCACCAGCGAGTTGGTGCTCTCGTCGGCGACCGCACTGAACACGCCCAGGTCCACGCCGGCGCCTTTGCCCGTGGTGAGCAGGGTGCGGACCAGTTCGGTCAGCTGGCGGAGGACTTCGGCCGCGCGGGCGTAGGTGAGCGGGTAGATCCTGAATTCCAGATTGGTCCGCTCCACGTCGAGCTTGGCGACCATGTCCTGGAGGTCGGCGAAGGTGTCCGCCGGGGCAATGACGATCAACTGCATGCTGCCGTCGTCACCGGTGACTTGGATCTTGCTCTTTTTGCCGCTCTTACCCTGGGCCGCCCCGGCAAAGGCCTCCTGCAGCTTCTTGGCCACCTCGCTGGGTTTGGCGTATTGCAGCTTGATGTACTTGGGTTTGTCATCGCGGCTCTCGCGGTCGAACTGCTCGATGAGCGGTTCGATCTTGGGCAGGTCCAACTCCAGGGCGCGGACGGTGATGCTGTTCATCCGCGCATCGGCGATGAAGGTGGGGCGGTTGACGTCCTGCGGGTCAAACCCTTCGCCGGCTTTGTCCTTGCCGCCTTTGGGGGCGAACGTTTTCTCCAACTGCGTGGCCACGTCCGCTGCGTCGGCGTGCTTGAGTTCGTAGGTTTTGGTCACCCACGGCGGGACTTCCTGCTCCTCAAGCTGGTCGATGAGCTGCCCGATCAGGTCCAGGGTTTTCTCGGGGGCCATGGCCATGATGGTGTTGGTCGGCGGGTTGCTGGAGATGGTGACGCGCTCGGCCCCGGTAAGCGAGAGCGATTCGCCGCCCATCTCCATGGCGAATTCGATGGGTTGCCCCTGGGGGTTCTGGACGGGGACTCCCTGCCGGCCGCCGGGCACCTGGGGACGCGCTACCTGGCGCACGGCGCGCTGGTCGAGCCCCAGCATTTCTTTGAGCTTGGTTTCCACCTCGGCGGCGTTGAGCCGTTTGAGCGGGTAAATGCGGAAGTCGGCCGCGGTGCCCTTCCTGTCGATGGTGTTCAGCAGCTTGACGATCGAAGGGTATTGTTCGGGCGCCGCCCGGACGATGATGGTGTGCGTGCGGCCGTCAGGGTAGACACGGATCTGTCCCGGCTCCTGCTGGGCGGCCGAGGCTGACGGTTCCTCGCCTTCTTTGGGGCGCTTGCCTTTGCCTTTCTCCTCTTCCGGCTCCTGCCCCGGCGGCTGTTGCTGTTGTCTTTGTCGCTGTTGTTGCTGCTGTTGCTGCAACTGCATCTGTTGGATCTGCTGCGGCGTCAGGGCTCGCGCGCGCGGGGCGTTGAACATAGCTTCGAGAATATCGGCGGCCGTGCTCACGTCCACGTACTTGACCCGGAACACGCGGATGTCCACCGCTTGGGGGATCTCCTCCAGTTCCTTGAGGATTTTTTCGATCAGGTACTTCGCGTCGGCGACATCCTGGATCGAGCCCTTGATGACCAGCACGCCACGTTCGTCATCGGGCACGATGGTGAGTACCGGCTCCTCTGTGCCTGCTTCCTCCGCCAGTGCCGGAGGTTTCTCGCGGGTGCCGGCCTCTGCGGGTTGCGAGGCGGCGGTTTCCCCGAGACTCCGCAGCACTTCTTCCTTTAGCTTGGTCTTTTCGTTGAACGAGGGGGAATTCAGTTCCTTGGGCTGGGGCTCTTCTTCCGCCTCGTCGGTCAAGGCCGCAGGACTCATCCAGCGCGCTGCGCTGAGCGGCAGCACGCAGGGCTTCGTTTCGCTGCTCTTGGCGGGCTTAGGCTCCTCGGCCTTGCCGGGCTTGACTTCCTCGACCAGATCTTCGATGGACTCGACGCCTTCGATCTTGATGCGGCCGGGCCCAATCCGGTTCTGGAGTATGTCCGCCATCTCACTGGGGGTCATGCCGCTCACCGTGACGACGGAGAACCCTTTTTCTTCGTGCCGTTTTTTCTCGTCCGGTTTATCCACGTACTGAGTGATCATGTCCTTGACTTTGTCGAAGTCCTGCGGGCGCCCGCGGACGGTCAGGATCTTGGTGAAGGGGATGTAGTCGACTTTGGGTTTGTTCGCCGGGTCGGCCCACAGGGCGTCGATGATGGCTTCCAGGTCGTAGACGGCCTCATAGGCGTCCTCGCGGTGCTCCAGCGTATAGGTATCGATGGGTTGCTGGGTCGTCCCTTCAATGATCGGCTTCTGGCCGTCCGGCGTGCCCTCGTACATGGCGTAGAGTCCGTCGATCTCGCGCAGCTTGGACGGGGTGGCGCTGACCAACATGGTGCCGGCCCAGGTGTCGGTGACCAGATAGATGTCCTTGCCGCGGCGCGGCCCGCCGGTCTGGAAGGTGAACTCGAACATGCTCTCCTCGCCTTTGCCCGGGGCTTTGGCCGCGGCCGGCGTTTTCCCCCCGCCGGAATCCAGCAGGGCCATCACCGCGTCGGCGAACTTCTCGACGTCGATGTTCTTGGGCGTGTAGATTTTGATCTCTCGCCCGCCCTTGGCGGCATCGTCAAGTTCCTTAATCCACTGTTCCACCTGGGCGACGTCCTCGGCGTAGCCGGTCAGCACCACGGCGGAGCCGCCCGGGGCCTCCACGACGGTCACCTCTTCCCCGCCGCCGGCCTGGGCGCGGCGCGGGCCCGTCGGACGACCTCTCTCCGGCCTGCGCCCTTCAGGTTGCGGGGTCGCCCCCGCCGGCCTCGCCCGACCGGCCAGCAGGGTCTGGATGGCGCTCACCATCTCCTTGGGGTCGGCCTTCTCCAGCGTGACGGTTTTGATCACCCGTTCCTGGTCGGGCCGGTCCAGGCCGTCGATCAGTTCCTGCACTTCCTCGGACAATTGCGGCGGGGCGACCACGATCACCCGATCTCCGCGGGGGTCGGGCGTCACCGAGACGGGCTTGGTCGCCGCTCCTTTCCCCGGGGCCGCGGGCTTCTCGCGGATCACTCCCTGGTCCACCAGATTCTGGTACTTGACCTCCAGGAGCGGTTGCAGGGTGTCCGCCATGGTCTGCGGATCGAGGTGGGTCACGCGATAGAAGTTGACCGCGGGGACCACGACGCCCTCCGTCGGCCGGAGCATCGCGATCTTCTCCTCGATGTCGGCGAACAAGTCGGCCGGGGCGGAGACGAGGATCTTCAGCGCGGACACGTGGGGAATGAAACGCACGTCGCCCGCCTTCGTCACCTGGAGGCCTCGCCTCGCTTCCGCGCCCTTGCCTCTGGGCTCGCCGACCGGAATCGCAGCGCTGCCGGGATAGAAGGACGACAACGTTTGGGCGATCTCGCGCACGTCGCTGCCCGGCGGGAAGTCGTAGACCTTCACCATCAGGTTGAGCGGATCGACGTCGAGTTCGGTGATCAACTCGGCGATTTCGGCCATAGTCTGGGCCGGGGCCTGTACGATCAGGTCCTTGCGGCCGGAGAGGACGATTTGCACCTGGGAGCCTGCGGAGGCTGGGGCCGCGGTGGGAGGCGGCTGGCCTTTGGCCGTCTTGCGCTGGGGCCTGGGGCCCGGGCTTTGGACCACCAGCGACTCGAGGACGGTCTTGACCTCCGTGGGGTCCGCGAACTGGAGGGTGAAGGTCCGCCGCTCGATGTCGGGGTCGACGTCCAACTCCTTGGCCAAGGCCCGAATCCGTTCGAGGGTGCTCTGGTTGCCCCCGAGCACCAGAATGCCCCGCGGATGCGGCAGCAAGGTAGGGACCGCGGCGGTGCCCTGCTGCGCGGGGCCGAAGGCCTGCGTGATCGCGTTGATGATCTGGTCCGGTTTCTCGTAGGTGACGGGAACCAGGGTGATCTCGGTGACCGGCTCCGCTTGCAGGTCGAGCTGGGCGAGGAGCGGGAGGTAATCTTCGTCCCATTCGGATTCCGTGCAGATCACGTAGAGCAAGCCGGTGGCGTCATCGCCGTGGTACTTGGTGCCGCCGGTCGCCCGCCTGCGGGGCGTGGCCCGCTGGCCCTTCTTGCCGGCGGCAGGCGGAGGCGCGGCCGGTGCCGTGCCCGCCGATTCCTGGTCCAAGCTGCTCAACAGGGTGATGAGCGCGGAGGGTCTGGCATGGGTGCACTTGTAGCTGTGAATGCCCGGTAGGCCGCCCGCCGAAGGCTGGTCCAGTTCGGCGACGATACCTCTGGCCAACTCAATATCTCGCGGGTTGCCGGCGAGGATCAGTCCGCCGCCGGCGGGGTCCGGCTTCACGAGCACGGAGATCGGATTCGTGGTGCCGAGCATCTGGAGAATCTGTTCGAGCAGGGCGCCGAGGGTTTCGGCATCGACGTTGGTCAAAGCCACCCGCACCGTCTTCTCTTGGGACGGGATGTCGAACAGGCTCACGTACATGCGCAGGCGGATCAGTTCTTCCTCGCCGGCGAACACGATGAGCGTGTTGTTCGCCGGATGAGGATGGATTTCGATTGCATCGGTCACAATAGCGTTGGCGCTCACGCCGGCTGGTGGGGCCGACCGCCGCCCTTTCCTCGGAGGGGCCGCCGCGGGGGATGGCGCGGCGGGCTCGCCGGCGTAGAGCGGCTGCAGCGCTCCCATGATCTGCTCCACCCGAACGTGCTCGAGCGGCACGATGGTGGGCAAGTTGCCGGGCCCGTGCTCCACGTCGATGATGGCGAGGTATTTCTCCACCTCCGCAATCTTGTCGGGCATGGCGCGTACGAAGAGGGTCTTGATCTCATCATAGGGGATCAGGTCGATGCCGTGGCCCTTGACGCTCGCCAGGCTGGGCGCGGGCTGGCCGCCTCTGGAGGGCCGTCCCGGCGGGGGTGTCGGCGGCGCCCCGCCATCCTGCGGGGGCGGCATGAACTGGGCGAGCATCTCGATGGCATAGGAAGGCAGGACATGGCGCATGAGGATTGGCTTGAACTGCCGGGGGTCTGGGACGGCCTGGTCGAAGATGGCGAAGAGTTCCAGGTACTTGGTCACGTCGCGGGCCAGCGCCAGGATGGTCACCGCGTTCGTATCGCGATACGGGGCGATGCGCACGTAGTCGGGCATGAAGTCGCGCAAGGGTTCCAGGTCGGCGACCCGCCCCTTTTCGGGCGTGTACAACACCAGCACGATCTCCATCTCGTCCAGCGCGGCGTCTCTGAAATCCTGCACGTTGGTGTAGATCCGGTCGCGCGTCATCCAGCGCTGGGCCTCGGTGATGCGGAAGACCTGCAGCGAATTCCCTTCCCGCCAGATGTAGAAGTTCTCCGGATGATTGAAGAGAATCTTGCGCATGCGACTCAGCGCGGTCTTGTAATCCATCTCCTCGGTGCTGACGTAGCTGACCATGCCGCTGGGAATGTCGCCCAGGATGGCCAATCCGGACATGCGCGAGAAGGCGTCGAGCAGGTCGGCATAGGTGCCGTCCTGAATGCTGATCGAGTAGGCGCGTTCCTCGGCCGGCTTGAGCATCTGCTCGTAGGCGGCGTCTAGCGAAGTGTCCAGGATCTCGCTCGTGCCGGCAGCCTCTTGCGGACCAGCCGGCGGCGACTCCTCCTCCCGCTCCCCAATCACCGCGGGCTGGGTGGTCGGGGGAGGCTCCGTTTTGCCGGGGGTCGGTTTCCGCGTGGGGCGGGGAGTGACCGCGGGTTTGGGCTTGACCCGGCCCGGGCGTGGCGCGGCCTTGGTGCCGGGCCCGCCGGCCGGTGGCTCCTCGGCCGCCGCGGTGGGCAACCCGGTGAACAAAGCCAAGCCCAGCGCGACCGTGCTCAGCAACCGCCAAACCGCGCTTACCGGCACCACGCCACGGAAGGATGTATGCAAACGCCTCATGGGACGTCTCCTCACGCTGAATAGCTCATACCGCCATCTGCCTTACCGAGATCGAGCCGCACGCGCCCCGGGGGTGCGCGGCGCCATCAGTCGCTGCGGCTGCGGACCCGCAGTGGTTTTCCACCTGCCCGTGGGACCGGCTTTTCAGCGGGTCGCAGCGCCGGCTCACCGCCGTCGCCCGCGACCGACGAAGGCGGTCCGACCACCGACGCGCCCTCGTCCTCCGGGAGGGGGCCGGCCAAGGTCTCCGGGGGACCCGCCCGATCGGTCATCGTTGACGCCCCCGGCACACCCGGATCGAGACCCGACACTCGGTCACCCGGTTGCTCGCCTTCCATGTCTGCCAGTGGGCCGGCCAAGCTCTCCGGCGGT
>JAZDKM010000422.1:0-9192 GCA_043803085.1 Planctomycetota bacterium | reverse complement strand
GTCAGGAACCTTTTGTGCGAAGCACCCTTCGGGCCGTTCCGGCAAAAGGTTCCTGACCCCTTTTTCGCGCGCCGCTATAGTCCAGTCAAGAGTTTGGAGACCTGCAAACCCAGGGAGTTGCTGATGCGGGCCAGTGCCCAGAGTGAGGCGGCGTTCTTGCCCAACTCGACCTGCGAGAGCTGCGAAGTGGTCAGGTCGGTCCGCTCGGACAACTGCCGCAAGGTGAGGTTCTGGGAGAGCCGCTCCTGCCGAATCCGTTGCCCGATGAGCCGGTTCAATTCCGACTCGTTGGTGTAGATCAGCCCCAGCTTCCGGCAGGCGCGATCCACGGACCCCAGCAGATCTTCCTTCTTGAATGGCTTGGCGATGTAGTCGCTGGTGCCCTGGCGCATCATCTCGGTGGCCGTTTCCAGGTCCGGATAGGCCGTCATCACGATACACACCATGCGCTCATCAATGCGTTTGAGGTGCTCGACGACCTCAATGCCCCCCACCTTCGGCATGCGCAGGTCGACCAAGGCGATCTGGCAGGACTCGTTCTCGGCGCAGGCGATGGCCTGCTCGGCGTCCGTGAACGTCCGCGGCCGATACCCGTGCTCCTCCAGCATCAAGCCGACCATGTTGCAGATGGTCGGATCGTCATCGACCACCAAAACCTTGATATGGTGTTTAACCGCCATGAATCGTCACCCCCGATATCGCTCTATCCATCTCTCCCGCGTTCCTTCGCTCTGTCCGCCGCCGAGGGCCGTGCAGTGCCGCTGTACAGCGCCTCGATTTGCCAAGGCACACCCACAGCCTCGCCGGTGTGAAGTCGTGCTTGACATGACAGCCGTCCCTGCATCTACTCGCTTTCTTCTCCAGCCTGCCCAGATTCAGCAAGCCTGAAAATAAAGCGACACCGGACTATTATAGCCCAGCCAAGATGCGGAAGGCCACCCCTATTTCCGTGGAACTTTAATCAAACGGTAAAACCGTCATGTTATCGGGCGTTTATCGCTTACGGCGCGTGGCACCGGAGGCAACTGCCATGGGTGCCGGTAGCTTGCCGATCGCTGATGGGACCTTCCCAGCCGGTTCGGGCGCAGGTTTTTCCCCCGGCGTATTGCGCCCGGCTCTGCTCGCGTCCACCGCGACGGCGGCCGCCAAGGCCTCCGCGCGCTGTTTCAGGATCGCAGCACGGATTTCTTCGAAGAGATCCGGGTTGTCCCGCAGGAAGGTCCTCACGTTCTCGCGGCCCTGCCCCAAGCGAACCTCTTTGTAGCTGAACCAGGCGCCGCTTTTCTGGATTAAGTTGGCGGAGATGGCCAGATCGAGCAGGTCGCCTTCCTTGCTGATGCCGCCGTCGAACATGATGTCGAACTCGGCCTCGCGGAAGGGGGCGGCCACCTTGTTCTTGACCACTTTGGCCTTCACATGGTTGCCGACGGGCGTCTCGCCTTCCTTGAGGGTGGATATGCGGCGGACATCCATGCGGATGCTGCTGTAGAACTTCAGGGCTCTGCCACCCGGGGTGGTCTCGGGGTTGCCGAACATCACCCCGATCTTCATCCGAATCTGGTTGATGAAAATGACCACGGTTTTGGTCTTGGAGATGGCCGCGGTGAGTTTGCGCAGCGCCTGGCTCATCAACCGGGCCTGGAGCGCCACGTGCTGGTCGCCCATGTGGCCTTCGATCTCCGCCCTGGGAATCAAGGCCGCCACGGAGTCCACCACCACGATGTCGATGGCACCGCTACGAACCAGCATTTCGGTGATTTCGAGCGCCTCCTCGCCCGAATCGGGCTGAGAGACCAGCAACTGCTCGATGTTGACGCCGCAGGTTTTTGCCCAGCGGGGGTCCAGGGCATGTTCGGCGTCCACGAATGCCGCTACGCCGCCCGCCTTCTGGGCTTCGGCGGCGACGTGCAGCGCCAGCGTGGTCTTGCCGGACGACTCCGGGCCGAAGAGCTCGACGACCCGGCCACGCGGCACCCCTGGACCGCCGAGGGCCAAGTCGAGCGACAGCGCGCCGGTACTAATGCCCTCGACGGTGGCATCCATGTTCGTCATCCTCATGATGGCGCCTTTGCCATACGCCTTTTCGATCTGGGCCAAGGTCCGATCCAGGGCCTCCTTGCGGTTCACCAATTGTCCCGTCGCCATGTTCATTCCACCTACCTGTCCAAGAAACAACCGCGAGTTCTCCGCCGCTCTAATAAAGAAATCCTACCCCCGTGAACTGTGGGAGAGGCTTCCTATCCTGATTGTGGGACAGGCCTTCCGGCCTGTCAGGTGACCGGCAGGAAAGCCGGTCCCACATTTTGTTAGCCCCGGTCCGACATCCTGTTAGCCGCTCTGGGCGCCACCGAACGGATGACGCGAGACCACCGCGTACTTGGCCCCGTGGGGCGTCAACGTGGACTGCACGACACACAATTCGTTTGCTCCCTGGCGGCACGACGCGACGTGGACGCCGGAGACGGCCTCGCGGAGCTTCCCCCCGGTCCGATCCTCGCGCACCCTCCCCAGGGTCAGATGCGGGGAGAACGGACGGTGCTCGCGCGCAAAGCCGATCTTCTCATACTCGGCTTCGCAAAGCGTACTGCAGGTCGCCAGGAGGCCGCGCGGTTCGTCCACGCCCACCCACACCACGCGCACCGTTCCCTTCGGCGGGAAGCAGCCGCAACCGCCGACCAGCATCTCAAAAGCCGATGAGGTCCCTGCCACCGACGCCGTGGTGGCGCAGATTTCCTCCACGCGCCCGTCCGGCACTTCGCCAAGGAACTTAAGCGTCAGGTGCATCTGATCCGAGTTGACCCAGCGTACGGCGCGGTCGAAGGCCGCCAGGGCACGCTGCGTGTCGCGCAGCGCCGCTTTCACTTCTGCGCTCAGTTCGATGGCAACAAATAACCGCATCGCCGCTACTCGAAGCGCAGCATCTGTACCAGTTCGGCCACCCGTGCGTCGATCTCGGCCCGGGTGACCTTCATGACCCGCCGCAGCGAGAAGTCCTCGATGGCGAACGAGGCGGAAACCGTCCCGCGCACCAAGGCCCGACGCAGCTCGGCCGTGTTGAACCGGCCCTCGGCCGCCAGGTAGCCCAGCATCCCACCGGCAAAACTGTCGCCGGCGCCGGTCGGGTCCTTCACCTTCTCCGTCGGATAGGCCGGCACCGCCGTCGCGCCGTCCGTAGTGACCAAGAGGGCCCCGTGTTCGCCCTTTTTGATGACGACGAAGCGCGGCCCGAGCCTGAGAATCTGTTTGCCGGCGGTGATCAAGTTGTGACCGCCCGTGAACGCCCGGGCCTCGCCATCATTGATAATCACCCCGTCGACCGCCTGCAAGGTTTCGATCAGCGCATCTCGCTCGCTACCGATCCAGTGTTCGTGGGTGTCGCACACGGTGAGCTTGGGCGCATTCACCTGAGCGAGCATCTCGCGTTGCAGGACGGGGTTAGTATTCGCCAGAAATACGACCTCGCTGTCGGCAAAGGCCGGCGGGACCTTCGGGGCGGCCTCCGCCAGGACGTTCACCTGAATGTCCACCGTCTCGGCCCGGTTCATGTCGCCGACGTACTTACCGGTCCAGCGAAAGGTCCTGCTGCCGCGGCGGACCTCCAGACCGGTCAGGTCGATGTGGCGCGAGGCCAACAGGTCCCGGAACGCCGGCGGGAAGTCCTCGCCCACCACGCCGACGAAACGGACGGGGACGTATTGGACCGCGGCCAGGGCGAAATACACCGACGAGCCGCCCAGGACTTCCTCGGCCTGCCCGTGCGGGGTGATGACGTTGTCGATGCCGATGCTGCCGGTGACCAACAAGGACATCACTTTACCCGTGCTCCTTCAACGCCAGGGCCCGCCGGATGCGCTTGACCGTCCCCCCCGGGCCCAGCAGGACCAGCGTATCGTAGATCGCCGGGCTCACCGTCGAACCGCTGACCGCCACGCGAAGCGGCTGGGCTGCCTCGCCCAGCTTGCAGCCGCGTTCCTCGCAAAAGCCGGTGAGGCAATGCTCGAGGGTCTCCGCCGTCCAGTCGGCGAGTCCTTCGAGCCGCGGCAGCAGCCCCTCCAGCATGGCAAAGCCCTGGTCGTCGTGCCTGTGGAGAACCTTCTTGACCGCCTTGGGATCGTACTCCACTTCCTCATCCTTGATGAACAGGGCGGCCGTCTTGACCTCCACGTCGCGGAACGTGCGGAACCCTTGGGTGATCCGCAGGACGTGGGCCAGCATCGCGTCGTCCAGCATGCGCAGAGGCGCGGCCTTCACGGCCAGACAATCCTTGAAGGCCTCGAGCAAGCGCTCAGGGGTCGCGCGTTGGGCCCAGTTGGTATTGAACGCCAGCAGCTTGTCACGATCGAACTTGGCGTTGCTCTTGCCGATGGCCCGCACCTCGAAGCGCCGGATGGTCTCCCCGAGGCTCAACTGCTCGGTGTCGTCACCCGTGGACCAGCCCAACAGCGAGATGAAGTTGACCAGCGCCTCGGGCAGATAGCCGGCGACGCGGAAGTCGTGCACGTCGATCTCGGGCGGGTGCCGCCCTTCCTGGGCGGCCTTCTCCTTGTCCCGTTTGCTCATCTTGCTGCCGTTGGCATTGAAAATGACCGGCAGGTGAGCATACACCGGCGTGCGGAAGCCCAACGCCCGCTGCATGGCAACGTGCTTGGGGGTGTTGATCAGGTGCTCCTGCCCGCGGAGCACGTGGGTGATCTCCATCAACTCGTCGTCGACCACGCACGCGAGATGATAGGTAGGCCAGCCATCGGCCTTTTGAATGACGAAGTCCTCCAACTCGGCCCCGGCCAGCATGACGTCGCCGAGGATCTCGTCGTGGACGGTGATGTTCTCCTGGGGCATCTTGAACCGGACGACGACCGGACGACCGGCCCGGCGGGCCGCTTCGCCTTGGGCCACCGTCGGCAGCGGATCGGGGCGGGGATAGCGCAGGGGGCGCTTCTCGGCCAGGGCGCGTTCGCGTCTGGCGGCCAGCTCTTCCAGCGTCTCCAAGGCGTAGTAGGCATCATCGGAGTCGAGCAGTTTCTGAAGGTACTCGTGGTAGATGCCCAAGCGCTCGCTCTGGAAGTACGGGCCGGCGTCGCCGCCGACCTCGGGACCTTCGTCCCACTCCAGGCCGAGCCAGCGCAGGTCCGCCAGAATCTTGTCCAGCGAGTCGGCGACGTGGCGGCTGCGATCGGTGTCCTCAATTCGCAGGATGAACACCCCGCCGTGCTTGCGGGCCCAAAGCCAGTTGAACAGGGCGGTCCGGGCCCCGCCGACGTGGAGATAGCCTGTTGGCGACGGGGCAAACCGAACGCGAACGCGAGATACGCTCACTGTGGAAGCCTCACAAGAACCCTAACTCTTACCGAACATTACAAGGAAATCGGGGGCGTGTCAAGCGGATTTTTCAGGTGGGACTGGCGTGGTAAAAGTGGCCAAGCGCGGTGTGGCACGGGCATCTTGCCCGTGAAAACACAGGCTGGAAGCCTGTGCTACGACTTTTGCCACGGGCATGCCACCCCGTAGGTCGGGCTTTGCCCGACAGCTTCGGCGGGCGAAGCCCGCCCTACACGGCTGCAAGTTGGGGCCAAACCGAACCGCCGAACGATTTTTCCCTTGAAACCCGGGGCAAGACCGTGGTAGAATGTCGCCCAACGGTTTGGTAAATCGATAGAACATATTCGAGGCGGACCGCTCCGGAGGGTGCGTGGGGATCTACGGTGCGGCCGCTGAGTTGTTCGTGTATTTCGACCGTCACAGTTCTAGTTAGGAGGCAAAGTCATGAAGCAGCAAAGTGCATTGGGGAAGGCCCACGCCGTGCTCACGGTGTGCGTGGCGCTGGGTGGGCTGGTCGTGTTCGAGGCTCAGGGGGCCGTCGTGGTGAGCAGCCCCCTGCTTCCGCCGGTGGGCCCTGACTCGGATTGTGGGTCACCGGTAGGCTACCTGGGCGGTTTTCACGCCCGGTACGACGACTACGGTGTCGATCTGTCCAACCCGATCCATGCCGGATTCACCAACATCGGGCGGACGCCCGGGCCGGGCTACGAGCAGGAGACGTTCAACTCCTCCCTTACCGCCGATTCCAACTGGGGCCCGATCACGCTGACCGGCTCGGTGGTCACCCGGGTGTACGGGTACACGAGCGGTCAAACGGGGACGTTTCAGGCCGAGATCATCTCGATGTACTTGATCGGCTATCTCGGCCCGTACTTCATCGAGATCCGGGAGAGTCCTACCTTGTTTTCCGTTGGCACCACCACCATCGAGGATCTGGGCGGTGGCAGGTATCGGATCACCAGTTTCTTCGACGTGTTCACCGAGCTACAGATCGAGGGAGGGGGCTGGGACGAGCAGGACAGTCCGGCGGGCTACATGGAATTGGATCCGACGGGCTCCTGTGGGGCCTGCTGCGACCCGCTGACCGGCAACTGCACGAGGACCGCCGCAACCGGTTGCGCCGGCAACTATCTGGGCGACGGAACGGACTGCACGCCGAATCCCTGTCCCCCCCCGCCGACCGGGGCGTGTTGCGATCCGGCCACCGGCGCCTGCACCGTGACCACCCAACTCGGGTGCGCGGGGGAGTATCAGGGCGACGGCACCGACTGCGATCCCAACCCCTGTATCGGGGCCTGCTGTGACCCGCTGACCGGCGCCTGCACGGAGACCACCGAGACCGGTTGCACCGGCAATTATCAGGGCGACGGTACCGACTGCGATCCGAATCCCTGTCCGCCACCCACGGGGGCTTGCTGCCGCCCGGACGGTAGCTGCCTCGAGGACATCACCTCAAACGCCTGCGAACAGCAATGGGGGGGGACCTGGAAGGGCCCCGGGACCGCCTGCCCGGAATTCGCGGCGTTTGTCGACTGCCTGGCGGGCCCGGTCGAGCCGTTACCCCCATTCGATTGCGAGCGGTGGGACCTTGACAGCGACGGCCACGTGGACCTTTACGATTACGGTTTCTACCAGCGGGATTTTGTGCACCTACACTGCGTACCGGATCCGGTGGGGGCCTGCTGTCGCCCCGACGGCAGTTGCCAGGAGATCAATGAGTGGGATTGCACGCACCTCTACGGCCCCACCGCCTACCGGGGCGACGGCACCGACTGCGATCCGAATCCTTGCCCGCCGATCGGGGCGTGCTGCGATCCATGGGGTGGCCAGTGCATCGAGACCACCCAACTCTACTGTACTAATGGGTACGGGTGGGACTATCAGGGCGACGGTACCACCTGCGTGCCCAACCCCTGTATCGGGGCGTGTTGCGATCCGTGGGGGGGCCAGTGCATTGAGACCACCCAATTCTACTGCACTAATGGGTACGGGTGGGACTATCAGGGCGGCGGCACCGACTGCGATCCCAACCCCTGTGTCGGGGCGTGCTGCGATCCGTGGGGTGGCCAGTGCATCGAGACCACCCAAGCTTACTGTACCAATGGGTACGGGTGGGACTATCAGGGCGACGGCATTCCGTGCACGCCGAATCCTTGTCCGCCGACGGGGGCGTGTTGTCCAGAGACTGGGGTCTGCACCGTGACCACCCAACTGGGTTGTACCGGGGAATATCAGGGCGACGGCACCACCTGCGGCCCTCCGAATCCGTGCATGGGGGCGTGTTGCGAGCCGTGGGGGGGCCAGTGCATCGAGACCACCCAACTCTACTGTACTAATGGGTTGGGCTGGGACTATCAGGGCGACGGGACCACCTGCGGACCTCCGAATCCGTGCATGGGGGCCTGCTGTGACCCGCTGACCGGCGCCTGTACGGAGACCACCGGGACCGGTTGTGTCGGCAACTATCTGGGCGATGGAACGGACTGCGATCCGAATCCTTGCCCGCCACCGACCGGGGCGTGTTGCGATCCGATGACTGGGGCATGCACCGTGACTACCCAAGTCGGATGCGCCGGGCAGTATCAGGGCGACGGCACCACTTGCGGACCCCCGAATCCGTGCATGGGGGCGTGCTGTTACCCGGACCCCCCCGGCGGTTGCATGGAGACCACCCCAGCCGGTTGCTTTGGTATCTATATGGGCGGCGGTACGGACTGCTATCCGGATCCCTGCGGTTCCCCGCCGACCGGGGCGTGTTGCGATCCGGCCACCGGTAACTGCACCGTGACCACCCAATCCGGGTGTGCCGGGGTTTATCAGGGCGACGGAACAGACTGCGACCCGAATCCCTGCCCCAGCCCCTGCCCCTCCTACTGCGGCTGCCAAGGCGTGGACTGCTGGTACACCAGCACCTCGTGCTCCGCCAACGACACGAAGGTAAGTTTTGCCGCCACTCCCATTCCGGCCGGCTTCTTCTGCTCAGGTCAGACGAGCCCATTCTCTGCGACGGTTCCGATGAAAGCGCCCGGTCCCTGTGCGGACACGAAGATGGAGCGTCTGGAAGACTTGTGCTTCTTGGGCTGTCAGGTGGGCATGAGCGACACGACGGCCATCCGGCTCATCAAGTTGGAGATGGTGGGCTGCGACCAAATCAGCGTCCCGGGCTGCGGCCTATGGACCGTCTACGTCTATCTGTCGAGCACGGCGGCGCCGGACGGTTCGATGACCGCCACCGTGGAGTACCTCCCGTGCGGCGGGACCTTCGATGGCTACTTCTGGGTCCAGCCGCGGTACGAGTTCTACAGTTCGGCCTACGGGTGGAGGATCCTAGACACCGCAGAGCCGCCGGGCTTTCCTCCGATTTATATGCCGATCCAGGACGTGCCCTGGCAATTGGGCGAGAGCCAGGCGGACCCGTGCTCCACTCCCGACGACAACTTCTATGTCCCCAGCGTCGCGCAGCAGTGCCACGAGAACCCCTCTGGAGGACACGAGCACTGCGTCACGGTCCCCGACTGCTAGCCCGGCGCGGTTTGATCCGGGCGTCTGGAATGGCGCTCCCTGAGCGTGGACAACTCCTGGGACATCGCCGCGAACGCGTGGCGATGTCCCAGCTTCTTCGCGCCGATGCAGGCCGGGGACCGGGTATGGCGCGACAGACACTCCCGTAGGTCGGGCTCCGCCCGACACTTCATTTCGGCGGGCGGAGCCCGCCCTACGCGGCTGCGGAACTCCCGACATGCCGGCGCCCGCCTGTGGCGGGCTTAGGCATGCCACCCCGTAGGTCGGGCTCCGCCCGACACTTCATTTAGGCGGGCGCAGCCCCCCCTACTGTCGGCCGGCCCAGACGTCGCGGCCGCGGAGGGCAAACCA
>JAZDKM010000421.1:0-4193 GCA_043803085.1 Planctomycetota bacterium | reverse complement strand
GCCCACAGCGCTGGGCACCCTCCTGTACCATCGTGATCAAGGGGTGTTCGGGTTTGGTGAAGTCACCATCCCTCCCGAGTGCTGGGCCAAGCCGGGCTACAAGCAAGCGAGCGACAAATGTCTGTCGGATGCTCAGATCATCTGCGGTCAGCAGAAAAGCGAGTGCGAGCAGGCTGGTGGTCTCATCTGCCCCGACGAGGGGAAGTGCGTCACGAGCACTATGGACGCCTGCCACAGCGCTCTCCCCGGACAATACGGATGCGCGTGGGGCGCGAAGCCTCCGCCGGTTGTCGTCGGCGGCGCGTGCAACAGCGGGGCCGTCATCATGGCTGTACAAGGCAAGATCGGCACGGCCGTGGACGGAAAGTGGGGGCCCAACAGTCAGGCTGCTCTTACCAAATCGGGACAGAGTTTTCAAGCTCTCGCTCCCGGGTGCACCGGTGCGGCACCGTCGGCGGGCGGCGGAGGCTACGTCCCGCCTCCTCAGCCCTACGTTCCGCCGGTGCAGGGCCAGCCCCCGGTCGTTCAACCTCCCCCTGCCGGCGCATCCGGTGGCACGATGGCGTTCTTCACGGGAAAGTTCTGGGGTCTGCCCATGTACGGGTGGGTTGGAGCAGGCGTCGCAGCGATCGTGCTCGGCCTCATGATGACGCGCAAGGATCACCCGGCCTACGGGTCCGAATACTGAGGCAAAGATCGTGATCATTCGAGAGCCATTTGGGATGGTGCCGAGCAAGATGGGGTCGCAGACGGCCTCGTTGGTTCCGGTGGTGGGCGCGAGCCAGCAGCCGCTGTACATCGCGCTGGCGGGGCTCGGGGTTGTGGCGATCGCAGCAACTGCGATCATCATGACGCGCAAGAGCCGGTCGCAAGAAGCGGTCGCGAACGCGGACCCAGACTGGACGTTCTGGAAGCCGCAACAGGACCGTGGTGCGCAGTGGCGCAAGGCGTTCTACAAGGCGCGCGCCCGAGCCTCGGAAGCTTCGCGAAGGGGCCGTCACGCGGATTCGTGGTGGTACAAGCCGTACTACTCGACCGGCCGGCGCAAGCCGCGCCGAACTTGGGGACGGGGCGGCGGCGGTAAGATGTGCCGCCCGCCGTGCCGATGCGTGTGCCCTCCGGGTGGGCGGAGCGGTCGGAGAATGTACGGCACGCGGCAAAGGGCGCGAGCAAACTGGTGAGGAACATCCGATGATTCTACGCGGCGGCATCTTCAACCACGGGTTCGGCGGCCTGGGCGCAATCGGAATGGAAAGCATGTTGATCATGCTGGACCCGAAGGCGGGCGCGGGTTCCCCTTTCACCACGCTTCTGCAAAACGTCATGCAGCAGCGCGGCGCGTCCAAGCTCGTTGCGGATGGGAAATGGGGTCAGTGTACGCACAGTGCGTTCACCAAGAGCATCGGAGCGCCCCCGAGCTACGACGTGTTGGACGAGTTGTTCGGGCTCAGCAAGTTTGGCGTTCCTGCGCAGAACGTGAGCGTGTGGAAGCCGGGTCCGTTGGATGTCTGCTGGAGTGGGCAGGACGACTACGAAGTTCCGCCTTTGGAGCAGCAGGCGGCCATCCCCGACGCCGGTTTTTTGCTCGCTGAGAAGTTCAACATGCCTCTTCCGCCCGGGTTTTGCACGCAGGGGCGCATTCCCGACATGACCGCGAAAAAATGCCTTTGCCCGAAGGGCATGTACGAGAACGTGACCACGGGAGCCTGTGAAGCGTTCGAGCAGCCGGGCAAGCTTCCGCCGTACACGACCCAGACTCTCCTTGCGCCCGCGACCAAGTGGGTGCCGCCGAAGATGGGCACCACCGGTACGACGCCAGTCGTGGTGCCCGTCACTTTGAAGATCGTGAAGGGAGGCGGTGCATCGGTCACGTCCTACCCGTGTCCGACCGATCACCCGTACTATTCCCTCGCTCACCCGACGAGCGTGTCCTGCGGTCCCTCGCTCAACGCGTACCCGGTCACGATCGGCGGAAAGGTTACCGGGGCGTGGAAGTGCGTGAACGGGTCGGTGGCGGTTCCCGGGATCAATACCGCGGGCAAGCAAGGCATGATCTGCCCGACGCCAGCGGTCGCCCCGTCGGGCCGGACCGGCGTCTCGCGGGGGATCACGTTGCTTGGGCCGAGTGCCGTTGTGCCCGCACAACCTGCTGCCGGCATGTCCGCGGGTGCGAAAGTGATGCTCGCGCTGGTCGTGATCGGGGTTGTGGGCGGTGGAGGGTGGCTGCTTCTGCGCAAGAAGGCGGGAACCGAAGCGGTCGCGAATCGGAGGCGCCGAAGGCACCGGCGACATTGGCGCAACTGCGGGTACCGCTCCAACTGCGGCGAGTAGAGCGTGGCCAAGGACTGGTACACCCGCGAAGAACTCGCCGAGTTGAACACCCTCAACCCGTGTCCAGCATGGGAGCGAATGAACCCCACCGGTTGGTGCGTTTCCAAGTGGTGGGCCGGCGGTCCCGCAGCGACGCTCGTGAGTGGGCTATCGCTGGCCGCCGGGATGGCCGTTTTGGGCGTCGTGCTGGTGTACGTGTCAAAAATTGAACTTCTCAAGCCGGCGATCGCGTTCGTGAAGCGGTCGCAGGAGCACTCGAAAAAATTGATCGCAAACCGGCGAAGGTGGCGCTCTGGACGCCGAGGGCGTAGGCGTCGATAATCCCGTGTGAGGAAACGAACCATGAACCACGGTGGAATCTTTGGTGGACCCAACGCGCTCGGAACCGCTGGCTTCGGAGCCGTGGGTACCTCGTGCACCCCGGACAACACGGGCCTGATCAAGGGCATTCAGCAGTATCTCAGGACTCACGGGGCACCCAACCTGCGCGTTGACGGCGTCTGGCAGGGTTGCACCGCGAGCGCATGGAACAAGGTGTTCGGGCACCCGTGGGTGACCTGCGCGGAGATCACGACCGCGACGGGCCTGTCGTGTAGCTCGAACGACTGCCTGGGACCGATGATCTTGTCGCTGAGCGTCCCGGCCATGTTCCAGTGCACGGACGGCTCCGATTTCGGCGGCCCGGGACAGGAAGCCACGAAGTGTCCCGCGGGTCAGGCGTGGAACGCCACGCTCGGTTACTGCCTGCCGACGGGCATCCCGGGCACGCCTCCGCCGCAGCAACAGCCACCGCCCACCTCGGGCGGATGCCCTGCTGGATCGTACAGCTTCTTGGGCCAGTGCATTCCCAACCCGCTGGCGACTCCGCCCGCTGACACCAAGCAGCCCGCTTCAGGTGCGTGTCCCGAGGGGCAAATCGGCTTTCCGCCCGCGTGTTTTCCCAACCCTCTCGCTCCTGCGAAGACGCAGGGACAGAACTGTCCCTCCGGCAGCATCCTGACTCCCGCGGGTTGCGCGAGCACCACGTCGCCTGGGACCGTGACGACCCCGACGCCCTGCCCCGAAGGGCAGATGCAGATCCCGTTCTTGGGGACCTGCGTTCCCAACCCGCTGGCGCAGATTCCCGGTGGGGGAGCAACGCCTGCGGCAGGCGGATGTCCCGCGGGCCAGATCGGTTTCCCGCCCGCCTGCTTCCCGAACCCCTTGGCTTCGCAGACGCCCGGCCAGCCCACGGACATCATGGGTGGGATCATGGGCACGATCGGGAAGATTTTCGGCGGTGGCACCCAGTGCCCGGCCGGGACCATCTTCAACCCGATCTCGGGTCAGTGCACCGGAGCAGCGGGCCCCGTGCCTCCCATTGTGGGCCCGGTGGGGCCTGTGGAGCCGCTTCCCTCGACGCCCTCGCCATTCGGCAACATGGGGTACGTCGTGCTCGCTGCGCTCGCTGTGGGCGTCGCGGCAGTCGGCTACTACGTGTACAAGCGGCAGGCTGGCGGCGGCGAGGGAGTGAGCGACGCCGAGTTCCAAGCCTTGCTCGCGAGCGAGGGCTTGGGCGGTGACATGGGCGGCTACGGGGACATGGGCGGCGGCTACGACGAGTACACCTACCCGAATCGCAGGCGTGGAAAGCGGCGCCACCGCAAGGGTAAGAAAAGCGGTCGCGGGCGCAGGGGGCGTGGCCGCCGGTAGTTTGCCCTATCCACACCGCCGCGGAGAGCGCGCATGACCGATCGCCAACAGCTGGGAACCGAGGCTCTCAACAAGCAACCGGTCTTCTACGTAAGCCTACGCCATCTGCGTGGTCGATTGAGAACGCATTTGGCTCCCGCGTCTCACGACGCGGAGTTTCTGCTTCACAG
>JAZDKM010000420.1:0-2145 GCA_043803085.1 Planctomycetota bacterium | reverse complement strand
CTCGAAGGGCTTATCAAGAACCGCTTCGAGGGGGCGAACAACGCTCACAGGTGGCAGGTGCTCAAGTACCAGTTGATGTTGAAGGACATGGCGATCACCCCTAAGGATGCCGAATGGGTTCAAGGCTCGAACCTCACCTTCCGCCAGGTGTGCCGGGGTATGGGTGTCCCGCCGGCTCTCGTGGGAGACGCGGAGTACGCGACGCTCGCGAACCTCAGGGTGTACGAAAGAGCACTGTGGGAGCACACGTTGCAGTTCGAAGCGGAGTTCATTGGGGCAGAACTCAGCCGGCAGTTGGCACCCGCCTACCAAGCGGTGTCACACATCACGCTCGATCTCGGTGATGTTGTTGCGTTGCAGGAGGATGAGACGGAACGGTGGACCCGGGCTCAGGGGCAGTTGGCTTTGGGTGCGATCACGATCAACGAGTGGCGTGTGGGGGAAGGGTTGGAGAAGGTGCCGTGGGGTGATGCTTGGTGGGCGCCGATGACTGTCTCACCTGTCAGCGATGGGAAGCCCGCTCTCGAGGCTCCTGTGACCGAGGCGATCCAATCCCGGGCGCTGCGCCGCAGACAACCGCGTCACCCTCGGCCCGACTTCGCCGATGTGACCGACGGGTTGCGAGATGATCTGACGGTGCTGTTCGGGCGCCAGAAGGACGCCATCCTGCGAGCACTCAAGCAGCAGCCCGCCGTGCGTAGCGTCGCCGAGGTTGCGGACGCGCCGTTCGAGTTGGCGAAGTGGACTGAGAGAACCCGGGCCGCCTGTCAAGCAAGGTTCGTCGCTGCCACTGAGCGAGCGCTACTCAGGGAAGGCCAGATCGTTGGCCTATCCCCGGCGCAGATCAGCGACCTACTGGAATCCCGGGCGGTGCGTGCCGCTATCGAAGGCAACGTGCAACGCTTCGCCACCCACATTTCGACCACCACCTACAACCAAGTGAAGGGCGAGTTGGAGCAGGCGCTACGCAACAACGAGACCTTGGACCGGATGGCGTCCCGTATTACCAACGTCATGGGCGGACGGGTGGAGGATGCTCGAAGGATCGCCGTGTCCGAAGTGACTCGCTCCACAACTACCGGGCAGATGGCGGCATACACCGCCGCCGAAGTCCCTTACAAAATCTGGTTCACCCAAGGGGACGCGGCGGTGAGAGACACGCATGTTCCTCTGGACGGCATGGCGATCCCGGTGGGTGACATGTTTACCGTGGGGGGAGCAAGAGGTTACGGGCCGGGCACGACGGGCGATCCCGCCGAAGATGTGAATTGCCGATGTTATCTGGAACCTTCTAACGAGGTGGAGTGATGGAGCACATAGGACACTTCCGTGCCCTCTACGATCGGACCCTGCCCGATGGGGCCAAGGAGTTCGTTGCTTCTACGTCGGGGGTGAAACGCGACGGCTTGACCTTGGACATGCGCGGCGGGATGCTCGACAACTACTTGGCGAACCCCGTCGTGTTGTGGGCGCATGACTACACGGGGAACCGGCTGCCGATCGGTAAGACCACCAGGCTCAAGCCGTTGGCGAAGGAGCTTCGGGCGACCATCCTCTTCGATCTTGCGGACCCGTTCGCTGCGGAGATCAGCCGCAAGTACGACGAGGGCTACTTGAACGCGGTGAGCATCGGGTGGATCGACCGGGCGGTGTCGGACGACCGGAGCATGGTGACTAAGTGGGAACTGCTGGACATTTCCGCGGTGCCCGTCCCGGGCGACCCCGACGCCCTGCTTCGCCGTGAATACGCCATGATCCGCTCCCTCGTCGAGGCTGAGGACGACGAGGAGATCGAGACGGCGGCGGCAGGCGAGCGGGTGGAGATCGGGGAGTCCGGGCCGGAGCTCCTCTTCATCCCTGCCGGCGCTGAGTTCGTTCCGGCCGGCGAGCTTCTCCGAGAGGGTCTTGAATTGTATGTGCGGACCCGTGGCGCTATCCCACCGCACACCACCGACAAAGCCGACGAGGGAATGGCGTGGGACGGCCCCAGAACGGTTGCCGGCTGCCCACCCGTCGAAGCCATGCTCCGCCGGATGCACGCCTGGGTCGACCCGGAAGGTGACCCGGACGCGAAGCAGTCCTACAAACTTCCTCACCATTCCATCGGTGGCGAGGTAGTGTGGAAGGGAGTGGCCGCCGCGATGG
>JAZDKM010000419.1:0-15572 GCA_043803085.1 Planctomycetota bacterium | reverse complement strand
CCTAAGCATTGCCTGGTCTGGGTATGCGGACTGGATTGCGAACCTATTCCGTGTTGCCCGGACTGCAACGACCACAATCCCTGTACGGCCGACTCCTGTGGCGAGAATGGCTGTGTCCACGCACAAACGGACCCCTGCTGTAACCCGGGCGATCCGTGCTGCGGAAACCCCGACCGCTGCTGTCAGTCAACTAACCCCTGTTGCGAGAGTCCCGACCCGTGCTGTAACGTGAACGATCCGTGCTGTGGGAGTTCGGACCGCTGCTGCAACTCGGACAACCCCTGTTGCGAGAGCACCGACCCGTGCTGCAACGCGAACGACCCTTGCTGCGGCAATTCGGACCGTTGCTGCAACGCCGACAACCCATGCTGCGGGAGCACCGACCCGTGCTGTAACGCGAACGATCCGTGCTGTGGGAACCCCGATCCCTGCTGCAACGCGGACAACCCGTGCTGCGATAATCCCGATCCATGCTGCGGGGTGAATTGTGATGCGACGCAGTGCGAGGCTTGCGACGAGAGCAGCGGGGACTGCGTGAGCGTCTGCGAGCCGGGCGAGAGCTGCTGCGGCGGCGAATGCTGCTCCCAACCTTGTTGCAACGGGGTCTGCTGCCCTACGGGAGAGACCTGCTGCAGTGAGACTTCCTGCTGCGCCCCGGAGGACTGCTGTAACGGCGAGTTGTGCTGCAACGAGGGCGATACCTGCTGTAGCGGCGATTCTTCCTGGTGCTGCCCACAGGGGCAGGAGTGTTGCGCCGGATCCTGCTGCCTGGGAGATTGCTGCGATCCCGACGAGGGACCCTGTTGCGGGTTGTGCCAAACTTGTGAGTATGTGGAAGTCCAGCCGGAGGAGTGGACCTGGATCTGCGTTTCGGGCTGTCCCGAGTGCCAGCGGTGCGAGATCATCGACGATGAGCCGGCGTGTCTGTCCGACCTCGCTCAAAACTGTAATCCGTGCGGCGACGCCGGTGCCCCACCGGAGGTATGCTGGGAGGGGGCGTGCGAAGCCCGGTCGTGCGGGTTCCAGGTCGAGCCGGCCAGCGGATGCGCAGGCGGCGACCCGATCGAGGTGGACGTGACCGGGCCGGGGGGAGGGTCGCCGTGCTCGCGACCGGAGTGCGCCGGCGGGGTAGAACTCGAGGGCGAGCATACGGAACACGACCTGCGTGCCTGGGGCGGGGTGGCCTGCGATGGGACGGACGGGTTCCTGTTCGTGACCATCGGCCCGGGAGCCACGCCGGGCGTGCACACGCTCCCCTTGACCGGCTCCCTGGAGGGTGCTGCCTGTGGGTCCGGGAGCGTCACGGTGACGGTCGAGTCGATTATCGATCTGGAGTTCGATGGGCTGAGCGAGGCCGAGGAACTCGATCCCGGCGGGTTCTTGTGCGTTAATGACGACGATGACAACGGCAACGGGGTCCCCGACCGGCAGGATCCGGAGCAGGCCACCGCCGGGGAGGACGACCTGCGGCCATTGACCATCCACCCGCTAGCCCCCGGGATGACGGGGACCGTGTCGCTGAGCACCCTGGCGGGCGGGGAGCGGGTGAAGTTCTACCGGAACGCGGACCGGTCGCAGCCGGTGGTGGGGGGTATGTTGGATTGGGATACCACGGAATTGCCGGTGACCCTGTGGGTCGAAGGGATTGGGCCCAGCAGCGCCGCCCGCGACGTGGAGGTGTTCGCCCGCTACGACGGCCCCGGCGGCCCGTGCGAGGACCGCGTGCGGCTCACGGTGGTGGACGCAGAGCTGGATCCGATCACCAGCGGCGTCGATCCGCTTCCGATCAATCCTGCGGTCATCGCTCCGATCGACACGGTGTTGGACGATTACAGCGTGTTCAATACCGGGAACCGCTTTGAATTGACCCGACTTCAGCCGAGCATCGATTTGACGGCCATTCCGGTCTACTGGCATTTGGAACTCGCTCCGGATGCCTTCATCTCCCCGCTGGTGGGCTTCGAGGTCTCGCAGGACTACCGCGCCATCCGTGTGGTGCTGCCCTTCGAGTCCCAGACCAACTTCGGGGATGCTCAGATGCAATTCGGGTTCGGCGTCCCCAGCCCATCCCGCGGCCCCTGCGCGTGCGTGCCGACGCTCATTCGGCATATCAAGCCCGATCTGGAGCCCGGTGACTTCCGCTTCTCGGTGAAGGCCCACCTGTGCACCGACGGGGCGGGCACCGGTACCACCCGTACCGAGGCCGAAATCCGCACGATCATGTCCGACGTGACCAAAGTGCTGTCCCAATGCGGCATCCTCGTAACGACCTCGGCTATCGTGACTACCGTTGTAGACCGTGATCTTGTTGACGACCTTGGCACTGGTTGGGAGAAGCTCATCCTTTTCGCTCAGGAGGAAGATGAGACCGCGATTGATGTCTATTTCGTTATTCTGGTCGATTCTGGCGTATTTTCAGGGTATACGCTTGCCCCATACCCAAGTCTCCTGTACGAAGCGGGCATCGCCATCGCCGACCGCACACTTGACGGGGAACTTCAAGGACAGGAGCTCGTGCGCACACTAGCTCACGAGGTTACCCATTATCTCCTGAATCACTGGTCCAGCGACGATGATCATCGACCGTATGAAGGCCAGAACCTCATGTACCCTGGGACGAGCAACTCAAAACGAGACCTGGACGAAGGACAATGCCTGGAGTTGAGAGCGAACCATGGAGTAGATTAGCATGAACAAACAAGACGTCAAACACGCAATGACCATTCGCAGGTTGGTCTATCTTGTGGTACCCCTGCTTGCTATTTGCCAAGACGCCGCGGGAAGTGAGATCCTTAAGGTCTGGTACACCGTCTACGAGGAGCTTCACCCGGGGCAGATCCCCGGTTGGGCGACTCAACAGGAGGTCCAGTCCTGGGCTATACAAGAACACGAACGTCTGGAACCAGTGGTCCTGCGAATCCTCCGTGGTGAACAGGAGGGGACCGAATGGACCGCCGGCCTTGCAATGGCACGCGTCATCCCCAGCGCGAGAATCTGCGAAACCCTGCTGGCACGTATGAGAGAGATTGAAACCCGGTACCCAGAGAAGCGCATAAAGCCTGCGTCGCGGGATGAAATGGGACTGGTCAGCATCATAGATGTTCTCGCTCAGGCGAAGTATGTGGAGGCTAGTAGCGCGACAATTGAATTGGCTGTGCAGCCAGAACAATCACGCGTGATCATGGAGCACTGCATTAGTGCCCTGCAGAAACTTGGTGATGCAAGCAGTCTTGCGCCGATTCGCGGGATAGCGCTTCGGCGACAGGATGTGAAACTGGATCGTCTGTGTGGGTTGACGGAGAGAATCATCGAGGCTCGGTTGCGTGGGGAGAGCGTCCTCGCCGATGCGCAGCGGCAACTGAGAGCTCTGGTGGAGAAATACGTAGACGCTATCGAGAAGAAGAACTATCCGGCGTACGCCGCGCTGATGCCCTATGGCTTCGAGAAGCGCGCTGATGAAAACGAGGTCCGGCGCGAAGTGTTTGAAGACCCTCGAATGCTTGAGGCCGTGGCAGAGCTCAAGAAAGCGGTGGATCAATCATTCGTAGTCGTCGAAGACGAGCTCCGTGCTGAGTTGGTATATGCCGGGCGTTACAAGCTCGACTGCATCCTGGAAGTAGACGGCTGGAAGCTCGTCGGCATCCTGCAAGTGGGACCATAGCGCTGGTAGCGCCACGCCAGTGACGCCGTCGGGCGGAGCCCGACCTACTCATTCTGCCTGACCCGAGTGATCTACCGCAGAATCCGGGCTGACGGGCGCGGCTTATTGCCCTGGAAATCCACAATCCGCAATCGACGTTCCGCTTTCTGAGGATAGTGGTCCGTTCGCGGCCTCGAGCGCTCGGGCGTCCCAGGGGATTTCGTCGAACCAACGGCCGCCGGCTTTTCGCAGGATCGGAACGGCCTGGTTAGTGACGCCGGAGAAGAAAACCTCGTCGTTCCGCCTGCGAATCTCCTCGCCGATGCGCTCCAGTTCCCGAAGCCGCGTCTTCTCGTCCGCGATCCCATCCACGGCGTGAACGACCTCGATGAACCGGAGGGCGTCGTCGATCCTGGCGATCACGGATTCGGCCAGGCCGGCGGGGAGCAAACCGACTTCTCCCTTGATCTCCGTGAGCCGCCGGACTTGCGGGAGTGGGTGCCGGCGGTCTGCACAGCGGAGCTCAGTTCCTGTCGCTCTTCTCTGTGCCTTGGTGTCTCTGTGGTTCTTCTCTCCCGTTCCCCGACGGTCGCGGCTTGGTGACCCCGCGATCGCGGCGCACGGAGGTATTTTCGCGTTTGACGCCGGTCAACGCCACCCTTAAACTTTCGATGTTGTTGCGGTGCGGTCTTCTTGGCTTTCCGTCTGCGCGATACCTGGGCCGGCGAAGACGGCGTGCCCACCCGTGTGACCTTCTCACCTGTACAGGGGACTTCACCGGTTGAACCTGACCCGCGCTGATCTGCCAGGGAGTGGCACATGCGTATCGTTCTGATCAATCCCGTGACCCGCCGCACGGAAGGCTACCACACCATCGGCAGCCGCATCCCGCAACTCGGCTTGCAGGTGTTGGCCGCCCTCGTCCCGCCCGAGCACGAAGTCGAGATCATCGACGAAGTCTTCGGCCGCGACGTCACCGAGCCGCAGATCGAAGCGGGACGCTACGACCTGGTCGGCCTGACCAGCTACACCAGCGGGGCCACCCGGGCCTACGAGATTGCCGCTTGCTGCCGGCGCGTCGGGGTCCCGGTGATCATGGGCGGCCCGCACGCCTCGGCCATGCCCGACGAGGCCGCCCGTTACTGTGATTCCGTAGCGGTGGGTGAGTGCGACGAGCTTTGGCCCCAGATCATCGACGACGCGGCGAGCGGCCGCCTGCAAGGCCGCTATCAGGGGCATTTGAGCGAATTGGGCACGGCCATCGGCCGAGCGCGGCAGCAATTGCAGCCGATCAACGGGACTTACGACGTGTCCAGCATCCAGACCTCGCGCGGCTGCCCGGTCGGCTGCGAGTACTGCAGCGTGACCGAATTCAACGGTGCGCCCATCCGCCGGCGGGACATCGACGCGGTCGTCGAAGAATGGAACACCACGCCGAAAAGATTCATCTTCGTGGTGGATGACAACTTCTTCGGGGTCGGTAAGCAGCACGCGGTCTGGGCGAAGGAGTTGCTCCGTGCCATCATCAAGCGTGGCAAGAAGCGCCTCTGGTTCAGCCAGACCACGATCAACATGGGCGACGACGCCGAGGGGTTGCGCCTGGCCTATCGCGCCGGTTGTCGCGGCATGTTGGTCGGCTTTGAGACGCTGAACCCCGAGTCGCTGCGGGACTATCACAAGGGCATCAACCGCAAGAACCTGGACCGTTACCGCGAGCTGATCCAGGGCTTCCACCGCGCGGGAATCAGTGTGTTCGGCGCGTTTATCATCGGCGCCGACCAGGACAATATGGACACCGTGGCGGAGACGTCGCTGGCGGCCGTGCGGCTGGGCGTCGATACCATCCAGATCACCAACCTGACGCCGCTGCCGGGGACCAAGATGTACGACCGCTATATGAAGGAAGGCCGCATCTTCGCCACCCATTACCCCGAGGACTGGGAGCGCTACAGCTTCGTCGAGACGGTGTACCAGCCCAAGAACATGTCCGCCGCCGTCCTGGATGAGGCGATCTACGAGTTGCGTCACACGGCGGCCAGGGTGCCGTGGGTCTGGCGGCGCACCTTGGCCACGTTCCTGCGCACGCGCAGCCTCACCTCTGCGCTATTCATTCACGGCATGAACCAGGGCTGGAAGCGCCTGGCCAAAATCCAGGCCCCGCGCGACGCGGAGCGCTTCGGGTTCATTCCCGCCCTCTCGAACGCACGCATCGCCAAAATCCGCCGGGCATTTGCTATGGCGTAACCGCAGAAAAGATTGGCTGCGTCCCCTTTTTCCTTGCAATACCCTCCGGTTGTGCTGAAATGGGCGCGTGAGCGGCCAGTCCTCGGGCGAATTAAGCTGGGACGCTGAGCGGTTGCGGTCGCCGCACGCGCAGGCGGACAAGGCCGCGCGCGTCCGGCACATGTTTGACAGCGTGGCCCCGCGCTACGAGCTGGTCAACCGCCTTTTCAGCGCCGGGCGGGACGCCGTCTGGCGCCGCAAAGCGGTGGCCCTGGCCGAAACCAGACCGGACGACGACGTGCTCGACGTCGCCTGTGGGACGGGGGATTTCCTGCGGGCCTTCGCGACGGTGGTGGCTCCGGCGCACCGTCGGGTAGGCTGTGACTTCGCCCACGGAATGTTGCGGCAGGCGCTGGCCCGGCACGGTGACGGCGGGTTTCACTGGGTGGAGGCGGACGGCCTGCACCTGCCGCTGGCGGCGGAGTCGTTCACCATCGCGAGTTGTGCCTTTGGGGTGCGCAACTTCCAGGACCTCGACGCGGGGCTGCGCGAGATGTGGCGCGTGTTACGGGTGGGCGGCCGGATCGTCATCCTTGAATTCACCCGCCCGCGGAACCGCCTGCTTCGGGCGCTTTACGAGTTCTACGCCAGCCGGTTCATGCCCTGGGCGGCCACCCGGGTGAGCGGAGACCGCACGGGCGCATATCGCTATTTGCCCCGATCGGTGGTATCGTTTATCAGCGCGGCGGAAATGCGGGCGCGGCTGGAGCGGGCGGGTTTCCGCCAAGTCAGGGCGACGGAGCTGTCGGGGGGCATCGTGACCGTCTACGTCGGGACGAAGGTGCGAGCGGACGATGGTTGAGGTTCGGGGAGTAGTCGGGCGCGGGCCGGCCCAGGCCGTAGCGGCGGAACCCGCCGGCGGCCGCGTGGTCATCTCCGACGTGTGGTCGCGCTCGGGGACCAAGTACCGGGTGCGGGCCGTCGTGCTGCTGGTGCTCAATCTCCTGCTGTTCGGGGCCTTGGGCTGTTTTGCGTTCTGGCTGCGGACGGGGCACTACCTGGCGCCGGCCCTGGGCGAGTATTGGCACCAACTCTGGCAGACCTGCCTGCCGGGCAGCGGCTCGCGTACGCTGACCAGCCTGCTCACCTTTCCGATTAATCTCGAAGAGGTCCCGCTGCAGATCGTGATTCACGGGCTGCTGCTGTCGGCCCTGGTGTCGATCCCCATTCTGGTGTCGATCCTGTATCGCTTTCCGTACTCCCTGCCGTTTGTGGCGGTGGTGGCCTTTGTGGCCATGATGCCCTGGCTGGCGTTGACGCTGCTGGGTTCGTGCATCCTGGCGTCGGTGAAGCCTTTTCGCTTCTCCTTCCGCTACGCGTCGGCGTTGCTGGGGCTGGTGCTGGTGGTGATCTACATTATCGGGGTTTCACTGCAGAACCTGCCGGCGGCGGCGGTGCTGGCCAACCCGGGCCATCGCGTCACGTTGGTGGCACCATGGATCCTGGCGGTGCTGGCCGCGTGCGTGCTGCTGGCGCTGGGGCTGGGACTGGCGAAGGCGGTGAACTATCGGCCGGGAGCGATCGCACCGTTGCTGGCGACCATGTTCGCGCTGCCCATCGCCCTGTTTGAACAGTACGTCGGGCGGGATGAGCTATATTTCAGCTTGCTAGAGTACCGTTACGGTCCCAGGTCCACGTACTTTCAGGACCGGGAGGTTCAAGGGGCGCTCGACCGGGGGGTGGAGCGGCCGCGGGAGCTGGAAAAGCCCGATCAGCCGTACGAGGCGCTCGCCGGGCTCGAAGAACTGCGCTGGCCGATGCAGTTGGAAGCGCCCCCGGACCAGCGGACGCTGTTCGCCAGCTACCAGGAACAGGCCGCCCGGGACTGCGACGAGTTCATCCGGTACTTCCCGGACAGCCGGTATGCGCCGGCGGTGTTGTACCTGAAGGGGCGGGCCCTGGACATGCGGGTGGACCTGGAGCCGTTGCGGGAGCGGAAGAAGCCGGTGTTCTACGACACCTACCCCGCACTCGCCTCGCGTCAGACGTGGCGGCGGCTTTTGGCGAACGCGCCGGAGTCGCCGTTTGCCGCGGTGGCGTCGTACCGTCTGGCGGCGCTCGAAGCCCGCGGCGGGAACCTGGACGGGGCGATGGACCTCCTGCGGCAACTGCGGCGGTTCGATAAACCGGGAGTGACCACCCTGCCCAGTTCCCCCCCATCGGGCCTCAAGGGCCTGCTACAAACCACGCCGCCGGAGAGCGGACTGCAGGTGCCCCTCGACAGTGTCGTGTTCGAGGGGAAGCGTCTGCTGGGCATTCTCGAAAACAACCGCGACCCGCTATACGGCGATGATCCGCTGACCGGCCCACGGTCGGGGGCGACCTTTCCACGGCTGGGCTGGATGCTGTTCGACCCGCAGAGCGCGCATTACCGGCAGAACCTGTCGGAGTTGCTGGCGCGCTACCCGAAGTGTCAATTGACCGACAACATTGAGGTCGAGTTGGCGCGAACGCTCCCCGAGGCGGACGCGCGCGCGGCAGCGTTGAAGCAATGCGTCGAACAGTATATGCAGCAGAGCGGCGCGGCCCGTGCCTTCCGGGACGCGCTGCCGGAAGCGTGGTATCGGCTCGGAGAGGCGTACGTGACGGCGAACCAACCCGCCGAGGCCCGCCGCGCGTTCGAGCGCCTGAACAGCGAGTACCCCGAATCCATCTGGCGAGGGAAGGGCGATCGCCGGTTGGCCACGCTGGGGCCCACCACACCGGTAAAACCGTGAGCGAACCTTATGCCCCAGGCAACACGCAAACCCATTGTGGTGGGGGTGACCGGCGCCAGTGGCGCTCTGTATGCCCGCCGGCTGCTGGACGCCCTGGACACCGCCGGGACAGACGTGCACTTGGTGGTCTCGCCCAAGGGCCGGCGGGTGCTCGCGGATGAGCTTGCTATCACCCGGTTCTCGGTGGAGGCGCTGCTGGGCCGAGCCGGCAAGCGCATCACCTCTTATCCCTATCACGACATCGGCGCGACGATCGCCAGCGGGTCGTTCCCAACCGCCGGGATGATCGTCTGCCCGTGCAGTACGCACTCGCTGGCCGCTATCGCGGCGGGCCTGGGCGATAACCTCATCTTCCGCGCCGCGGCGGTGACGTTGAAGGAGGCCCGCCGCCTGGTGTTGGTGCCCCGGGAGATGCCCTTCACGCAAATCGACCTGCGTAACGCGCTGCGGCTCAGCGAAGCCGGGGCGATCATCTGTCCGGCGGCGCCGGGGTTCTACATGCGGCCGCAGACCGTGGGCGACTTGGTCGATTTCCTGGTGGGCAAGCTGCTGGACTTGTTCGACGTGCCCCATCACTTCAACACGCACTGGACCGGCACCGCGCCCGACCGCGCTGCCCACGCTGACGGATCGACGCAGTGGTAACGGCTTCGACAGCCAGCGTCCGCACCTGGGCGGAGATGATCAAGCTCTCGCACTCGGTCTTCGCCCTGCCTTTCGCTTTGATGGCAACGTTCCTGGCCGGACGGAACCTTCCGGATTCGCACCGGCCGCACGCGGGGCAACTGGGTTTGATCCTGTTGTGCATGATCGCGGCGCGCAGCGTAGCTATGACCTTCAACCGCATCGCCGATGCCGGGATCGATGCCCGCAATCCCCGCACCCGGGACCGTCCTCTGGTCGTGGGGCGGCTGAGCATCGCCGCCGCATGGACCTTCCTGCTCATCTGCGCCGCAGCCTTCGTCCTGGGTTGCCTGTTGTTCGACCGGTGCTTTGGGAACCCTTGGCCCGTCCGGCTCTGTGGTCCGGTGTTGCTCTATCTGTGTGGGTATTCATACACGAAGCGTTTTACCCGTTTCTCGCACTTTTACCTGGGCAGTGCCATCGCTTTTTCACCCGTGGCGGCCTGGATCGCGATTGATCCGCCGAGCCTCGGCGGGACGGCCATCGTGCTCATGGCCGCCGTCACCCTCTGGATCGCGGGATTCGACATCATCTACGCCTGCCAGGACCTCGAGGTCGACCGCGCGGAACGGCTGCACAGTCTCCCGGCGCGGTTGGGGGCCGGACCGGCGCTGTGGATGGCGCGCGGTTGTCACGCGCTCACCGTGCTTTTGCTGGGCGCGGTCGCCGCGTTGGCGGACTTGGGCTGGCTTTACCTGGCGGGCGTGGCGGGGGTGGCCGTCCTGCTGGTCGTCGAGAACCGCCTGGTCCGGACGCACGACCTGAGCCGGGTGAACCTCGCGTTCTTCACCCTCAACGGGGTGGTCAGTTTGTTGTTGGGGGGTCTGGCGATCGCGGATATATTGCTGAGATTACCGGCTGCGTTATGAGGAGGCGCGAGACCGATGAGCGAGAAGACCCTTATCACCCACGGCACCGTGGTGACGCTGGGGGAGCAGCCGCGAGTCATCGAGGATGGAGCGGTCCTGGTCCGCGGTAACCTGATCGAGCGGGTCGGCCCGCGCGGCGCAGTGCCGAGCGAGGGCTGCGCGCAGATCGACGCGGGCGGTGGGGTGATCATGCCCGGGCTGATCAATGCGCACAATCACTTCTACAGCACCTTCGCTTGCGGGATTGCGCTGAAAGGGGACCCGCCGACGAATTTCAAGGAAATTCTCGAGCGCTTGTGGTGGCGGCTGGACAAGGCCCTGACGCTCGAGGACGTGCGGGTCAGCGCGCTGGTGCCGATGTGCCGGGGCCTGCGCGCGGGCACGACCACGGTGCTCGACCACCACGCCTCGCCCTACGCCGTGCGGGGCAGTCTGGAGACCATTGCCCAAACCGCCCGGGAGGTCGGCGTACGCGTTTGCCTGTGCTACGAGGTCTCCGACCGCGACGGGCCGGAGATCATGCAGGAGGGGTTGGAAGAGAACGCGGCGTTCCTTCAGGCCCACCGCGGCGACGGTGACACGATGCTGTCAGCATCCTTCGGTCTGCACGCGTCGATGACCCTGAGCGAAGAGACCCTGCTGCGGGCGGCGGAGCGGGGCCGAGCGCTGCACGCGGGTTTTCACATCCACGTGGCCGAGTCCAAGTTCGACCAGCAGGACGCGCTGGCCAAGTACGGCAAGCGGGTGGTGCAGCGCCTGGCGGACGCGGACATACTGGGCGACCGGACGATCTGTGCCCATGGCATCCACCTGGACGACGGCGAGTACGAAACCTTGCTCGATACCGGCACCAACGTGGTGCACAATCCACAGTCGAACATGAACAACGCAGTCGGGGCCGCCGCCGTGTTGCAGATGCTGTCGATGGGCATTCAGGTCGGCCTGGGCACGGATGCGATGACGGCCAACATGTTCGACGAACTCCGCGTGGCCCACCTGTTGCAGAAGCACGTCACGGCGGACCCGAGGGCGGGATTCGTCGAGGCCTGTCAGATGCTGTTTGATAACAACCGCCGCATCGCCTCGAAGTTTTTCGCCAATCCGCTCGGCGTCCTCGAGCCGGGATATTTAGCTGACGTGATTGTGGTGGATTACGTGCCGCCCACCCCCCTGCACACCGATAACCTATGGGGGCACATGATGTTCGGACTACCGACGGCGCCGGTCTGCCTGGCCATGACCAACGGACGGGTGCGTCTGCGGGATGGCGTAGTGCTCGGGGCCGACGAGGAAGCCGTCGGCCGCAAGTCGCGGGAGCTGGCGGACAGGTTATGGGCCCGGTTCTAACCGCGTGGCGCGCGGTACGCTAAACCCGTCCGCTGGAGGCGCTGCGGCCACACCACGTAGACATAACTTCATTCTTGGAAACAACTTGGCCATTGTAATGGGTTGTCGGCGAAGTGTCGAGGTTGCGTGACGGCATCATCCAGGCACAGAGCGAGAACGAGTCGTGGGCCGCGCAAGCCTTAACTTTGACCATAATCACTGCTATAATACAGGGTTACGCCACAAGAGGGCCACGCGATGGCGCCGGTCGGCGGTGGCACGGCCATTGCTGAATGTGGCACGGGCGCTGGGCACTCTCGGAGTGCGGCCCTCGTCGGCTACGGAGGGAGATGGGTTCCCGCACGGAGGCGAAGGCTCTTAGGAAGCGGGGAGGAAGTCATGATGAACGAACAGATGTTCCACCACAAGCTGGCCGAGTTGGTCGCCGAAATCGGGACCTTGCCGGAGGACGAGCGCCGCAAGCTCGAACTGCTCGCCCAGGAGACGAAGGAGCGGCACAAGCAACTCAAGGAGACGGTGAGCAGTTTGCAGGAGAGTATCGACTTCCTGCGGTTGTCGATCAAGTACCTCCTGTTCGACCTGGAGGCCACCCGCCGCGAGAACGGGTGCCTCCGCAGGATGCTGGAGGACAACGAATCAAAGGAAGGGTAGGGCCGGCGGGCAGCCGCGGCGCGTCCGCGGCTGCCGCCGTATACTTCAAGCCTCATACTCCGTCGCGCCAGCCACAGGCGTTGATACTGTCCACGATGGCCTGGGCGAGGGTGACGGCGGCGGCCCCGTCTTCCACCGACACGCCCGAGCTGTCCTGCCGACGGGCGGCCTGGAGGAAGGACTCGATCTCCACGCGGAGCGGCTCGGCGTCGGCGATGACCAGCGGCTCCACGTTGACCAAGCTACCGAAATCCACGCCTTTCATCTGGGAGAGGTCTTCGTAGTTGCGCTCGCGGGCCATCTTGAGCAGGTCCAGGTTGGCATCCTTCTTGATCGCGATCCCGGTGCGTTTCTGGAAGTCCATGGACAGATAGGCATCGGGGCAGAAGACGCGGATCTTGCGCTCGGTCTTGAGGGCCAGGCGCGAGGCGGTCATGTTCACCACGGCCCCGTTGGCGAACTGCACGCGGGCGTTGGCGAGGTCCTCGCAAGGCCCCAGCACGTTGACGCCCACCGCGTGGACCGTGTAGCGGCGGTCGCGGACCATGTGCAGCACGATGTCGATATCGTGGATCATCATGTCAAACACCACACCGACATCCGCGCTGCGGAAGGTGAAGGGGCTGATGCGGTGGGTCTCGATGAACTTGGGCGTGACCCCCAGGCGCTTCATAGCCTGCACCACGGGGTTGAAGCGCTCGGAGTGCCCCACCTGGATGACGGTGTCGTACTTCTTGGCCCACTGGAGAATGCGCTGGGCCGTGGCTACGTCCGGGGCCAGCGGCTTCTCGATCAGCACCGGGATGCGGGCTTCCACCAGCGGCTGGGTTACGATGGCGTGCATCACGGTTGGCACGGCGACCGAGGCGACGTCGACCTTGCCCACGATTTCGCCTGCGTCGGTGTAGGGCTGGCACCCGTACTGGGCAGCATACTGCGCCGCTCGGGCGCGGTCCTTGTCCACGACGGCCACCAGTTCGGTCTCAGGCAGTTCGTGGTAGATGCGGGCATGATGCCGGCCCATGTGCCCGACACCCACTACCGCCGCTCGCAACTTTTCGGACATACGCCTAGCTCGGTCGGTTGTTCCGCAGAGACTCCAGGTAGCGGCCGTTACGGCCGTGGGCGAACGAGCGGATCAGAAACCGGCACAAGTACTCGACATTCGGGTCCGGTGCACTTTGGGCCAGGAGCATCTCGAGGTTCTCGAGTAAGCTGCGGCCGCTAATACGGGCCTTGCGGGAAAACAGCGTCATATACGCCGCTTTCAGAGCCGCGATCTCTTCGTGGGTGAAGCCGCGGCGTTGCAGGCCGACGCCATTGACCATGCGGACCCGGGCGTGGGTGCGGGCGCCCACGAACACCATAAAGGGGGGTACGTCGGTGGCGACGCGGGTCAGCCCGCCCACCATGGCATGCCGTCCGATGGTGACGAAGTGGTGGACGCCGCTCTGGCCGCCGAAGGTGACGTAGTCCTCCACTACCACGTGCCCGCCGAACTGCACGTAATTGGCCACGATGCAGTGGTTGCCCACCTTACAGTCGTGGGCCACGTGCGTCCCGATGAGAAAGTGGTTGTCGTTCCCGATGCGGGTGACCCCGCCGCCGTTTTCCGTACCGGGATGCACGGTGACCATCTCGCGGAACGTGTTGCGTTCCCCCATCTCCAGCCTCACCTCCCCGCCGCGGTATTTGAGGTCCTGCGGCGGCAGGCCCAGGACGGCGCCGGGAAACACCTTGCAGCCGGCCCCCAGCGTGGTCCACCCGTCGATGGTCACGTGGTTGTAAAGGTGACAGGCGTCACCGATCTGGACGTGCGGCCCGATGCAGGAATAGGCCCCGATCTTCACCGCGTGTCCGATGCGGGCCCGCCGGTCCACCACCGCCGTCGGATGAATCATTGCCGGAGCGTCGATTATAGCTTGTTCCACTTTCCCGTGGCACTCCCGAAAAAGTCAAGTCTGGTCCGCGTCGGTCATCATAAACTTGATAACGGCCTCGGCCACCAACTCCGTGCCCACGTGGGCGGTGGTTTTGACGTGGCCGCTATGGGACTTCACGCGCAGCGCCTCGGCGGTGAGGAGCAACTGGTCGCCCGGCATCACCGCCCGGCGGAACTTGACCTTGTCCATGCTCATCAGGACTGCCACCTTGCCTTTGTGTTCCAGTTCCTGGGCGAGGAGGACCCCCCCCATCTGGGCCATGGCTTCCAGGATCAACACACCGGGCATGATCGGCTGGCCGGGGTAGTGTCCCTGAAAAAACTCTTCGTTGATGCTCACGTTCTTGATGCCAACAGCCCGCTGGCTGCCCTCGATCTCGAGGATGCGGTCGATCATGAGGAAGGGGTAGCGGTGCGGGAGGATGCGCTGGATGCGGTGGATGCCCAGGGCCGGGGGGCGGAGCACCAGGGCGGCGGCCTCGCGCGCGGCCAGGCGCGCGTGCAGGGCCCGCACCAAGGCATGGTTCAGGGCGTGACCCGACTTGCGGGCGTGGATGCGTCCGGCGAGCGGGCGCCCGAAGAGGGCGAGGTCCCCGATGAGGTCCAGAATCTTGTGGCGACAACATTCGTCGGCGAAGCGCAGGCGGTTCTGGATCGGTCCCTCGTCGCCGAAGACCAGAATGTCCTCATAGGTCAGGTGTTGGCCCAGCCCGCTGGCCAGCAGCAATTCCGCTTCACGCTTGAGCACGAAGGTGCGGGCCGGCGCGATCTGCCGGACGAATTCCTCCGGCTCCACCGTGACGGTGCACACCTGGCGGCCGATGGGTCCGCCCGGCCCGTAGTCCAAGTCGTACACGATCTCCAGGCGCTCGGACTGCGGATCGAGCGGGGGAAGGGCCACCAGTTCCGAGTCCCCGTCCACCACGCGGGCGATTTCCTCGATGCGGTAGGTGCGGCGCTCGGCGGGCTGCTCGACGATGCCGGCGGCTTGAAGCTTCTCCACGAATGGCAAGCCGCTGCCGTCCAAGCTGGGCACCTCGTCGCCGAGCAGTTCGATCTCGAGGTTGTCGATGCCGAGTCCGGCACAGGCGCTCAGGCAATGCTCGACCGTTTCGATCGCCACGGTGCCGTTGCGCAGGGCGGTGCGGCGGGCCCGCTTGGCCACGTTGTCGATGAGCGCGGCAATGCGCACCGGCTGCGGCTGGTCCGTGCGCACGAAGGTGATCCCGCTATCGGGCGGCGCCGGGCGGCAGCGCAGGATCGTCCGCCGGCCGGTGAACAGCCCTCGGCCTTCGAGTTCCACGGACGTGTTAATGGTCCTTTGGGGCTTCAACGTCTCATGCTCGTCCGACCGGCCAACTGAATCTGGAATCGCACGGGCGACCATTATAACCGAGACGACGATTTTTTCACGGCGCCCCGATGCCGGTCGCCGGGGC
>JAZDKM010000418.1:0-43408 GCA_043803085.1 Planctomycetota bacterium | reverse complement strand
GGAATGGGACGACGAATTCATGCACCAGTTGGGCCGCGGGCATGAGTCACCTGTCTTCTTTCTTTCCGGTCGGATGTGGCAAGAGGTATTGGCAGATCGGGAGGGCGAGGCTCCTGCCGAGCCACGTTGGGAGGGCGAGGCTCCTGCCGAGCCAATCAGATTGCGGACCCGTGCGAGAGTTGCCAAGATGAATAACATGCCGACGCCACCACGGCCTGATCGTAAACATCCAACCCATGGCGTATTCATCCGGCCGAACGCCCCGACCATTCTCTTCTTGACCGTCTGCACGCACGGTCGACAGCCTTGGCTGGCTACCGACGAGAATCACGCACTACTCCGATCGGTCTGGACGGCGGCAACAGCATGGGTTGTCGGACGCTATGTGGTCATGCCGGACCATATCCATCTGTTCGCCGCCCCCGCCCGGCCGGAGTTGCCGCTGGAGAGCTGGGTGAAGTACTGGAAATCTCAGTTTACTAAGGTCCATCTGGTTCCCGAGCACCGATGGGAGACGGACCACTGGGACACGCGCCTTCGCAAAGGGGAGAACTACGCGGCCAAATGGGAGTACGTGTGGAACAATCCAGTGCGTCATGGATTGGTGCGGCGAGCCGAGGACTGGCCGTTCCAGGGAGAGATGACTCCGTTGGAATGGTGGTGAATTGTTATTGGCTCGGCAGGAGCCTCGCCCTCCCAACCCGGCAGGGGCCTCGCCCTCCCGGCCCGGCCCTCCCAACCCGCCGGGAGGGCGAGCCTCCCGGCGAGCCACACAGAACGGCTCGGCAGGAGCCTCGCCCTCCCCATCTGCCAGAACCTCTCGCCTGACCGGCTGGAAAGCCGGTCCCACAAAAAGCTGGTCCCACAAGAAGCCGGTCCCACAATCCTTTGTTAGAGGGATAAGAAAACCACCCCCAACCGTATCGGTTGGGGGTGGTGGCTAGTTGTTTTGCCCGAGGTCCGACGGCCAGCAGCCGGCCGGATCACATGGCTTTGACGGACACCTAGCGACGCCGACGGATCAACGCGAAGCCACCCATAGCCAGAAATACCAAGGTCGTGGGCTCGGGGGTTAACGCCAAGTACAGGTCGGCGTTCGGATTCGGGGGACCGCCGTAGTACCACCACGGATATTGGGTCACCTGCCCCGGCCACCCGGCCGCGCCGTAGTACGTCGAGTCTATCGGGGCGACGACGTCCTCGGCGGAAATCCACCCGTCGTCGAAGTAGTCAACCCCGATGTTGCCGCTATAGCCGTCGTCATCGACGTGGATCGGGCCATAGCCGTTCACGTGGACCAAATTCTCCGTGTCCGAGAACGAGTACGTCGCCCACACCGACTTGGTGGGCATGAGCATAGGCGTGGCCAGGGTGAATCCCGCCAGGTTGTACTGCGGAAGCATATCGTTCACCACCGGAATGATGAACCCGCCGATGTAGTTGCCCGCGTTGGGATAATACCCGTCATCGGCGAAGAAGTCGATGTGCATGTTCGCCGTAGCGGGCGCCGCATTCGGCATGGACCAACCCACCTCGAACCCATCCATCAGCCAGTTCCCCCCGGGGGAAGTGGTGATGGCGAGCTCGCCGGCCCAGACCTCGAGGAGCGTCGGCGAAACGTTGAGCTGTTGATAGTAGCCGTTGACGTCCGTCCACTTATAAGCAAAGGGGGTGGGGGGCAAATCCCGGGGGGTACCAGAGGTACCCGCAACAGGACCTGACGGCGCGGCGACCACCCGATCAGGTGGAGGCGTCGGGCCGGCCAATGCGGGCATCGCCAGCAGAGCCCCCAAGACTGCGATCAGAACTAGATTCCGCATGAATATTCTCCTCCAAAAGAGAGCCATCGAGCTCTACGCCGTTCGCGCAGAGCCGACGAGAGAAACCTCCCCGCCTTTCACCCGGTCGTCGTCCGGCCGGAACGGCGGTAGTTCACCGTACTTCCCGAAACCGGGGGCACGGCAGCCAATCTGCGTTTTCACCGAAACCGGTTTCCGCGAGCACTCTGTGAGCACTCTGTGGGACCGGCTTTCCAGCCGGTCTGTCCAGCGCGCCACCTATACCCCGCGGACACCTTCGGACCCACGCAGAGCCAACCTTGCGTATCCTACGCTCGCACGTCACTGCGGCGCAGAACACAAACGCAACAACCCACTGAGCTTATGCCCGATCAAAACTAACCAACCCGCTAAAGCCGGTCTCGATCGGCACACGCGCCCACACACACGTTCAACTCTCTCTGCAGGGGTCGATCCATGCTGCAACGAGACGTGATCGATTCCTTCCCCTATGCATCCTCCCGTTGCGCCCAACTCTAGCAGGTCCGGGACCTGAGGTCAAGCTCTTTTTACAGTGGATAGCTCCTATTTTCTAGCGTGACTCTTTCCCTTTTTAACGCACTCGGACCTTAACGCGCTAATCCGGGGCAGGCCGAGATCGCAAAAGAGACAATAATTAAAGTGGGTCTGTAAGCAGTGGTTCCTTGACCCGCATTTCTCACCACGACTGGGAATTGGCCGCCAGTCTGCCCCCTCTCCCCTTGGGAGAGTCCCGGCGCGCCGGGAGGGGTGAGGGCCATTTATTCCGCCCTTTCAGGGCCCAGGAGCACAGCGGCGCGCTTTGGTCAGAATTGGTGCGTCTTTTGTGATCCGAACCGCGCCCGTCAGGAAGCGGCCCAGCACGCCGCCCGGTCACGCCGCTCCCTCACGGTCGCGGTTCGGATAAGATGCGATCGGCATGACCAACCACACTGGGAACACGCGCTTCAAGCCCGGCGCGAATGGGCCCGGAGGGACTCGAACCCCCGACCAAGCGATTATGAGTCGCCTGCTCTGACCACTGAGCTACGGGCCCGGGAGCGAAGTGACGCAGGCCGGTCGCCCGAGCCTTGTGTACCATGCAGAGGCCCCGAACGTCAATCACGTGAGAGAAAAGGGATGTCCCCTTTCTCCCTCCTGCTCACGGAACGGAGGGGGCGCCACGAGAGCACCAGGCCATCCAGTCCGTCTTGTAGAGGTGAAGGTCCGACGCGCGAACCGGGCGGGGTGGGGCGAGAAACGTCGGCCAGCGGTCCAGGTTGCGCTCCAGGGCGGCGGCGCACTTGATGACCGCCTGCTCGGCGACCTGGAAGTACTCGGCGCCGATCATGGCCAAACACGTCCCGGTGGAAAGGTGGTCCCAGACTTGGGGCTGAGGGTCGGTGGTGACCAATCGGCACGAGGTGGGGAACAACCGCTCTTGGAGGTCGAGGCCGCGTAACGGCCAGTTGTCGATGGCCACCCAGGCATTGAGCCGCGGAAAACGTCGCATGCACCCGCGCATCATCTCCCGGGCGCGCTGGGGGTTGCCACCGCAATCGAACTCACGAAGGACCATGATCCGAGGATAGCGTTTCAGACGGGCGCTGAAGGCCTCGTAGCGCTCTCGGGCATAAGGAACGCTGGAGTTGGCGTGAACGACGGCAATCGTGCCTTTATCCTGGAGGGCCCCGGCGATCGAGTCGGCCAATGCTTCCCCAACAAGCCGCTGGTCGACCCCGCAGTGCATCAGACCTTGTTGGCCTTCGACGGAATGGACCATGGTGACCACGGGGACGCCATGCTGGGCGAGGCCTTTCAGATAGGGACCGATGGCCTGCGGGTCGATGACCTGCACACAGAGTCCGCGCATGCCTTCGCGGTACAATTGGTCGATGAGTTGTGTTTGGGCGAGGGTGGAGACCGTCGGGGGTGCTACGGCACGGAGGGGGACCTCGCCGACGAAGCCTTGCTGGCGGAGGGCCGAGCCGCGCAACACCGGCCAGAGAGGGTCGTCCTGCCCCGCGCCGACGATGGCGATGAAGCCCTTGCCGGTGCTCGCGGGAGGACGCGCCGAGGGCGAACAGGAGAGGAGCGGGGACAGAACCGCGACCAGCCCGAGCAACCCGTGGCAGAAGTTGTGGCACAGGCTTCCAGCCTGTGTTTCCGCGGGCGCTTGGATGCCCGTGCCACACCGCTCTTGGCCACTTTCACCACAGGCTGCCAGAGCCGATCTTCGCAGGAGACGCAGGCGGGCTTGAGTTCTCCTGGTCCACCAGCGGAGTGACGGTACCGGCGGCATGGCGTAAATCCACGCTCGATCGCAAAGCGGTCCCGCAGGGTGATCACGAGCATCTGAGGCAAGGGACCGTGGGCAGGTTTTCCGGCAGTCCAGACCGGCTGGAAAGCCGGTCCCACAGACAGACTGGCTGGAAAGCCGGTCCCACACACAGACCGGCTGGAAAGCCGGTCCCACAGACAGACGGGCTGGAAAGCCGGTCCCACATTGGGGGTCAGAGACCCTGAGCCGGTGTACTCCAAACGACCGCCTGGAGCAAGAGGCGGTGCCCGAGGCCGGCTCGGACCCGGGCGTTTGCGTTTACACGGCGGCCGGGGGCCATATAATGGCGAGCCGGAGCCTAGCAGCCCGTGGCAGAAGTTGTGGCACAGGCTTCCAGCCTGTGTTTTCACGGGCAAGATGCCCGTGCCACACCGCTCTTGGCCACTTTCACCACGGGCTGCTAGTGCTCCGACGCACCTGAACCTGCGGGTTCGGAGTCGAGCCCACTTGTGTGCCACTGCCGTCTCGGCAGTGCCGGTCGCAGGAGTCTTCCTGGAAAGCACTGCTCACAGAGCAGTGGCACACCCGAAACTTCAGCTGCGTTGGAGCACTAGCGATCCGGAAATGAAACGATGGTACACCTGGGTGTGAACATCGATCACGTGGCCACGTTACGGCAGGCGCGGCGGACGGATGAGCCCGACCCCGTTTGGGCGGCCGCGGAGGCGGAGCTCGGCGGCGCCGATGGCATCACCTTCCACCTCCGGGAAGACCGCCGCCACATCGGCGACCGCGATGCCCGCCTGCTCAAGCAGACGGTGGCCGCCAAGCTGAACATGGAGATGGCCATCGCCCCGGATATCGTCGCGATCGCCTGCGAATTGCGGCCGGACCAGTCTACGTTGGTCCCGGAACGCCGTGCGGAACTAACCACGGAAGGGGGTCTCGACGTGGTCGGCCAGCGGGAGGCCATCGCCTCGGCGGTGGACCGGCTGCGCCGGCAGGGGATCATCGTGAGCGCCTTCATCGAGCCGCGTGAGGAGCAGATTCGCGCCTCGGCCGACGTGGGGTGCGCGGCGGTGGAGCTCTGGACCGGAGGCTACGCCGATGCGCCCACACCCGACGAAATCGTTCGCCGTCTCGATGAGCTGCGCCGGGGAATCGAAGTGGGACGTGGGTTGGGCTTGGAGGTCCACGGCGGGCACGGGCTGACCTACCGCAACGTGAGCAAGGTCGCGGCCTTGTCGGGGTTTTCGGAATTCAACATCGGGCATTCGATCCTCGCGCGGGCGGTTTTCGTCGGCCTGCGCGAGGCGGTTCGAGAAATGAAAAGGTTGCTGGAGCGGTATCGACCGCGGGAGAGTTAAACGATGAGAAACCTAGGGTTGGACGTCGGGATGGGCTTGCTGCTACTGGCCGCGGTACCTCAGGTACACGCCGGGTTTGCGCTGGGGGATCAGGACCGGGTGGCGTTCTTCGGCAACGGGGTGCTGACCAAGTCCGATCTGCCGATGGGAGTTGAAACCTTCATTCGCATTCGGTACCCGGAGTTGAAGGCGCAGTTCCGTTCCTTCGGCCTGCACGCGGATGCCATTCTGAAGGGTACCGTCGAGCGGTTCGAGAAGGAGGTTATGCTCTTCAAGCCCACGGTGGTGGTCTTTGGCTTCGTCACCGGTGACGTGCCGCAGGCGCCGTTCAACGAAAGCGACTTTAACCGGTTCAAGGCTGATTTCCCCGCACTGGTGGAGCGCGTAAAGCAGACCGGGGCACGGCTCTACATCATGACCCCGTCGTGTCCCGAAATCACGAAGAAGGAACAACTCAAGTCGATCAATTACGAGGAGACCCTGGCCAAGTACGCCGAGGCTGTCCGGGCGGTCGCCCAGGAGAAGGGTGCAACCGTGGTCGACTGGTTCGCGGCCTCCAAGCAGTACGGCGCCGACCACGCCGGCAATAAGCGCCTGGCGACCACGGTCGACGGGGTAGCTCCGTCCGTGCTCGGGTTTGCCATCGGGATGACGGCGCTCCTGGACGCGTGGGCCGCCGAACCCTACGTCATTACGGTGACCGCGGATTGGGAGAGTGCGTCAGTGTCGGCGTCGATGGGGCAGGCCGCCGTGAATAAGGTCAGTGATGAGAAGCTGGAACTCAAGCTTGCCGGCATGCCCATTCCTTGGGTGGTCCCCGACCGGCGCAGCATCATCGAGGAGGACTGGCCTGGAACCAAGTACTACAGCTTCATCCTCAAGGTCGGCCATGTTCCCGAGGGCGGGACGATGATCAGCGAGCCGGGCGGCAAGAATGCCCTCCCCTATCTGTCCGAGCAATTGCTGATGGGCACCGACATGGGCTTCATCGGACCGCTGACCAAGCTTGACGAGATCGCGGGCCTGAGCAAGTGGCTGGGGGCCAAATACGAGGCCGTTTGGCGCCAACAGGATTTCATGCGTAAACCCCTTCCGGACCCGGAGTACAAGCAAGCCTACGAGACTTACTATTTGGGCTTGGAGCAGTATCTGGAGGCCACCGAGCGGATCGTCCTGCGCCAGCCCCGGACCATGAACGTGACGCTCGAATTCTACAAGGTCCCGCCGCCGTCCGAAGATACGCCGCAGATCGGCGGGGCAGACACGACGACCAAGCCGGTGCGTGAGGGCTCCAAAAAGCCCGGCGAGCGCCCCAGGAAGAGCGCTCCGCCTAAGAAACCCTAACAGCCCGTGGCAGAAATTGTGGCACAGGCTTCCAGCCTGTGTTTCCACGGGCAAGATGCCCGTGCCACACCGCGCTTGGCCACTTTTACCACGGGCTGCTGACCCGTGATGTAGTGAGGTCGAAGGTGTCGATCACGACGGTCCCACCGGTCGAGTTTCCACCCCAGCTCCGTCCGATTGACCGGCTGGTAGCGTTGATCGCCTGGGGTCTGGCGATCGCACTCTTCTTCAAGGTCGGCTGGCGGGCACTCGAACCGGCGGACCCGCAAGGGGCAGTGAGCATGCTCACCTGCCGCCATCCGTGGCCGATGGTCGCGCAGATGGCGGCGTTGGGGACAGTGGTGGCGGGCCTGGCCACGCTGTTGATCGGGCGGAAGCTCGCCGATGCCGGGGCCTTCGCCACCTGTCTGGGCCTCGCGGTGGCCAATTTGCGTGCCGACACCCTGGGGTCCATCCTGATCAGCGTGGCCGATCGCGGGACCGGGCCGGGTCCCAACCTGGCCGCCAGTTTCCTGGTCGAGGCGCTGGTCTGGTTCGGCGTGGTGGTCCTGGCTCTGGTCGTGTCCGGCCTGGTGTTCCGCTGGTGCTTCGGCCGACCGCCGACGAGCGGCGTTTCTGCGCTGTCGGCCATGGCGGCGACGGAGTTACCGATGATCTCGGCACTGCTCCGCGCCGAGGGTGACGGCAGGCGAGTGGGGGAGCGGCGTACCGCGCTGTGGCATTTGCTTTTTACCGCGATCGTGGCGTTCGGACTGATTGGTATTCTTGCGACGGGTTCGCCGGCACCGCCGATCGAGCATGGCCAAGTTTACTTTTCCATCACCGCCGCGTTCTGTATCGCGGCGTACTTCGCCCACGGGCGGTTCCCGGTCCGCACGCCGCTCTGGAGCTGCCTGGCGGTCCCTCTGGTATCCATAGCGGCCTACCTTTGGGTGACCATCGTCGATTCCAGTAAGGCCGCCGCACTGCCGGCCAGCATCCCCCACAGCGCGTATCTGCGCGCGCTGCCGCTGGAATACGTCACCCTGGGGACGCTGGGGTCGATCCTGGCCTTCTGGTGGAGGCGGCACACTTATGTCGCCGCTCAGTTCCCCCAGGAGTCGCGGTAGAGCGGGCCCTGCCCGCCGAAATCAAACTTAGCCCGCGGAATCGAACCGGACGCGATAAACATAGAGCAACGTTCCGGCGCGGTCCCGTACCTGCTCGCAGCGCATCAGACTCCAGAAGTAGGCGTCTCTGGCTAGCGGAATCCGCGCGGTGAACTCCTGCTTCAGGCTGCTGAGGATCGGCGACGTCTCGCCCTCGGGCGTCTCGACCGTGGTTTCCTGGAGCAACTCGCGGAGTTCCACCTGAAACAAGGCCACGACTGCTTTCTCTTGCGTCTCTTGGGGGGCACGCGGCAGGAGCGTAAGCTCACAGCCTATGTTCTCATGTTCCAGCACAGTCGTCTTTTGGCCGGTGTCGGAAGCTCGCTTGCTGCGGACGAAGGGCAGCCGATACCCGGCGCTCATCACGGCTTTGTGGTCCAGCGTCACGGGCCCGCCCAAGGAGTACTTCACCCGGGCGTCGCCCCGCTCGATAACCCCGCCCGCCAGGGCTGCGATATCGGTTGCCTGGCCGGCGCCGTTGACGCGGGCCACTTCTTCGGGCGAAAACCGCAGTTCGAGCACCTCGAAACGCAGTTGCAGCGTGGTTTCCGTCGGCTTCTTCTCGGTCTTCTCGGCCGACTTCGGCGTAACGGCTTGGGCCTCCTCCTGCGCCGTAGGCGCCTGGCTCTTCTCGCCGCTAGCCAAGACCGAAGCCGCCAGCAGTCCGACCACCACGCACGCCAAACCCCATCCCCTACGGTCATACTTCATGGTTTTGACCTTTCCGTTAGAACCGCACCGTACGGTCATCAAGACTTGGACGACCGTCGTCTCGCTGATAGGTACACACTCGGTCTGCCGGCGGTTGCACGTGCGAAAATGACTGGTGGCAACGAGTGTGGCGAGAGGTTCGGGCAAGCTGGGAGGGCGCGGCTTCTGCCGAGCCTTCTGATGCGGCTCGCCGGGAGACTCGCCCTCCCGTTCTACCAAGGTCCCTTGCCACACCTGGTGGCCGCGGCCCGACCCCGCCTTGACCCGCGGACTCTGTGATCTATAGTGACGGCGTCGGTCGCGTTGGAGCGGCGCGGAGCTTCCAGCCGATGAGAATGGTGCCGGTGGGTAACGGTCAGGAGACAGCCGTGTCGACAACGATTGTAGAAGTTGAAGCCCTGGAGATTCTCGATTCGCGTGGCCATCCGACGTTGTCGGCCACGGTGACCCTGGAGGACGGCAGCACGGGTGAAGCGGCGGTGCCCTCCGGGGCCTCGACCGGCGAGCACGAGGCCGTGGAACTGCGCGACGGCGACCCCAAACGCTACGACAAGAAGGGAGTGCTCAAGGCCGTCGAGAACGTCGACGGCGAACTGGCCGAGGCCGTCATCGGGCTCGATGCCCGCGACCAGGAACTGCTCGACAACACGCTGAAGGAGGTGGACGGCACGCCCAACAAAGGCCGCCTCGGGGCCAATGCCATTCTTTCGGTGTCGTTGGCCTCCGCCAAGGCGGCGGCGCTGTCCGCGGGCCTGCCCTTGTACCGTTATCTGGGCGGGGCGTCGGCGCACGTGCTCCCCGTCCCCATGATGAACATCCTTAACGGAGGCAGGCACGCCGACAACAACGTCGATTTTCAGGAGTTCATGATTCAGCCGTGGGGCGCCCCGAGCTTTGCCGAGGCCTTGCGCATGGGGGCCGAGGTGTTCCACATGCTCAAAAAGGTGTTGGCCCAGAAGGGCTACCCCACCGCCGTCGGGGACGAGGGCGGATTCGCCCCCAACCTCAAGAGCAACGACGAAGCCCTGGAGGTCATCGCCGAAGCCGTCAAGGGTGCGGGGTACCAACTGGGCAAGGACATCTTCATCGCCTTGGACCCCGCGACCTCGGAGATGTACGACCAGAAGTCGGGGGGTTACCGGTTCTTCAAATCCGCGCCGGACAAAGTGGTGCCGGCGGCGGAGTTGATTGAGGTTTGGGCCGGCTGGTGCGAGAAATACCCCATCCGCAGCCTCGAAGACGGGCTCGCCGAGAACGACTGGGCCAACTGGGCCAGGCTCACCGCCCGCCTGGGCGACCGCGTGCAAATCGTCGGCGACGACTTGTTCGTCACCAACACCGACCGGCTGGCCCGCGGTATCCAAGAGCGGTCCGCCAACTCGATCCTGATCAAGGTCAACCAGATCGGGACGCTGACCGAGACCTTCGCCGCGATCCATCTGGCCATGCGCCACGGGTGGACGGCGGTGATCTCGCATCGTAGCGGCGAGACGGAGGACACCACCATCGCGGACATTGCGGTGGCCGCCCATGCCGGGCAGATCAAGACCGGCAGCTTGTCCCGTTCGGACCGCATCGCCAAGTACAACCGCTTGCTGAGAATCGAGCACGAGCTCGGCGAGGCGGCCGTTTACGGCGGGAAGTTCTGGAATAAATGACCGACCCCCGTTCCAACGCTTCAGGCCCGGAACCGTTCGTTCGATCTGTCGGTGGCGGGGGGGGAATGTTCTGGGTTTTGGTGGGGATGGCCGCGGCCGTGCTCGCGCCTTGTATCCTGCTGCCGGTTTGGCGCGAATACCAGGCGTTACGCTACGCCGAGCAAGTGGAGCAGGCCGGCCTCGAACAGGCCCGCGCCGAGCTTGGGCAGCAGAGAAGACGTCTGCAAGCGTTGCAGAACGATCCGGCGGTCATCGCCCGCGTCGCGCGGCGCGAGTTGCGTTACCGCGACCCGCAGGAGACGGTGGTTCCGGTGAGTGTTCCGCCGGAGGAGCCGATCGAGACCGCTCCGCTGGTGCTGAAGCCCGTGGAACCGCCCTCCGCCCTGCGCTGGCTGGTGGATCTGCTGCCGGAGACTGACTACGACCGCCTGTTTTGCGCCGGACCGACCCGCACCACCCTGATGGGCCTGGCCGCCGGGCTGGTGCTGAGCGCGTTCGTCATCTACTCGCCCCGCCGCACCGTCCGTAGTTCGAAGTTCAAAGTTCCAAGTTCCAAGTCTAGATTGGGAAGAAGAGAAACTTTGAACCTTGAACTTTGAACTTTGAACTTGGCTGAATGAGCTATGGCCGCTGAACCGGGACGTGTAGTCGGCATCGATCTGGGCACGACGTTCTCCACCATGGCTTACGTCGATGCGCGGGGGCAGGTGAAGACCATTACCAATCGCGAGGGCGAGCCGCTCACGCCCAGTGCCGTGCTGATTGAACCGGACCGCACCGTGCGCGTGGGCCGGGAGGCGCTTCGCGCCCGCAGTGACCGGCCGGACCGCGTGGCCACCAACTTCAAGCGCGACATGGGCGAGAGATTCTACCGCGAACCGATTGGGGGCAAGGAGTTTTCCCCGGAGGCCCTGTCCGCCCTGGTGCTGAAGAAACTGGTCACCGACGCCGGTCATAAGATCGGGGGCGTCGCCGGGGCGGTCATCACCGTACCGGCGTACTTCGGCGACCCGCGTCGCAAAGCCACCCAGGACGCCGGACGCATCGCCTCGCTCGAGGTGATGGACATCATCAACGAGCCGACGGCCGCCGCCCTGGCCGACGCCTTCCGCCAGTACCTGCGCCACGGCGGGGACACGACCCAGTTTGAGCTGGCGGCCATCGCCGCGACCGCCCCTTCGACGACGCTGGTCTTCGACCTGGGCGGTGGCACCTTCGACGTCACCGTCATTCGCATCGAGGGCGAGCATTTCAACGTGCTGGCCACCGGCGGTGAAGTCCGGCTGGGCGGGATTGACTTCGACGCCCGCCTGGTAGGATTTTTTTGCGACGAGTTCGTACGGCGCCACGGGGTCGATCTGCGTGACAGTCCCCCGTCCCTGGCCACCATCCAATTCGCCTGCGAACAGGCCAAGATCACCCTCTCGTCACGCACCCAGACGGTCATTATGGGCGAGCGCTTCGGCAAGCAGTTGCACCTAACCATCAACCGCCGGCAATTGGAGGGAATGACCTCGGACCTGCTCACCCGGGCGCAGATTTCGGTGGAGACCCTGATGGAGGATGCCCTGCTGACCTGGGACAAGATCGACGACATCCTGCTGGTGGGCGGGTCGTCGCGGATGCCCATGGTCTCCGAGATGCTCAACCGCATCTCCGGCAAGAAGCCGAACATGGACCAGGCGCCCGACGAGATCGTGGCCCACGGCGCCGCCATCCACGCCGCCATTCTGCACATGCACGCCCAACCGACGGTCTCCGTCGCGGCGGACGGATCGCGCACCCTCGGCACGCCGGAAGTGGGCGAAACGCCTGAGCCGGACCTCCCGCCGCTGCCCGACCTGTTCGACCCGAAAGTCGTGGAGGCGACCCGGCGCGTGCGGCTGACCAACGTCAACTCACACGGGCTGGGCGTGATCGTGCGCAATCCCCAGGAGAACCGGGTGGTCAATTCGGTGATCATCCCCAGGAACACGCCGCTGCCGACCGAGCGGATGAAGGTCTTCGGCACCGAGGCCGCCCACCAGCGACTCGTGCGGCTGCGCGTCGTCGAGGGTGACACGCGCGACCCGCGGGGCTGCACCCAACTCGGCGAATGCGTGATCCGTGATCTGCCCAAGGGACTTCCCAAGGGCGCACCGGTGGAGGTCTCGTTCCGGTACGATCCCAGCGGGCGGATTCACGTCCGCGCGGTGGAACTCCGCCACGGCATCGCCGCGGAAGTGGAGCTGGTCCGCGAAACCGGCTTCGAGCAGGAGGACCTGGACCGCCTTCGGAATGTGGTCTCCGAGATCGACCTCTGAACCGTGATCCGAGCGATGGGCTGGGAGTTGGACTTCATCATCTTGCTGCGCACGGCGGGCACGTTCCTCCGCGGCGCTTGCTGAAAGGGTAATCGCCGCCGTCGGTCACTGGAGCACGGGATCGGCGTCCAGCACGTCCCGTAGCTTACGCAGCGCATGGTTCTGAATTTGCCGCACCCGTTCCTTGCTTAGCCCGATGGCGCGGCCGATCTCCCCCAGCGTTGTTTGCGGTGCGTGATCCAGCGGATAGCGTTGGGTGAGAATCACGGTCTCGAGCTCATTCAAGTCGCCAAGGTTCTCCGTCAATGCCCGGCGTAGCCGTTCCACGTACAGCTCCGTCTGGGTGTCCACCCGTTCGGACAACTCGAACGATACGTCGTGCCGAAACGGGAACCGACGGCGATAGCTCAGGCCACGCTTGCTGCGGTTGATCAACGCCCGGGCGATCGCCGTGCAGGCATACGTGCTGAACCGGTAGCCCCGCCAGGGATTGAACTGTTCGGCGGCGCGGGCCAGCGCGAACAGCGCGTCGCTCACCAGGTCGTCGTGGTCGAGCTCGTGACATTTGAAGCGGCGGATCATCGAGTAGGCCAGCCCCAGATTCTCCTCCACGATGTACTCCCGCAAGATCCGATACCGTTCCGCCCAGTGCCGTCGCTCGGCCGGAGAGATGTCCTGGCCTCGAGCGGGCCGGGCCGCCCGATACGCACACGTGTGTAGAGTCAGGAAAAGGGTCTCTTCTCCGGGCTTGGGCCCCTGCCGATTGAAACCCGCGACCCAGTCCACGATCTGAATCGCCCGTTCGGTCGCCAATTTCGTCCGCAACCTGGCGTCAGGCGCATAAACCAAGCGTCTCGGATCAAGTGTCGCTGTAATTGCTTTTGCATTTAGGACCATCGCCATGCCCCCATCAAGGATTCCCGCCGACGTCCCATTTCCATAACAACGGAATTGGAACTCAAACGGTACTATTTATATAGCACCAAATTCGTACCATTTCAAGCTCTTTGTCCTACTTTTTACAAAATTGTGCGGAATTCAGGACATCCGTTCCCCTTGAACCGTTTGGGGATACGATACGCCGCGAACGGAAACGCCCTCACACGGAGGATACTACGCATGATGCCAGGTCGAGGTTTGGTTCTGAGGTGGGTGGGTGGGTTCCTGCTGACCGCGGGCGGAACGGCTTGGGGCGTCGGCCTCGAGGCCCAGCGGGTCGTGGTTCGTCGTTGTGTGGCGATCCTGCCGCCGGAGCTTTCCCCCCTCTTTGGCGCCCGAGTGGCTGACCTTGAGGAACGCACGCTGGAACCGGACGGCCTGTGGCCCCGGGACGACAAGCTGCGCGGGCGGGCGCACTGGGACCATCTGTGGATGGACGTCAAAGCCGAGCACGGGTCGCTGTCAGCCCGCCTCGCGGCGGCCGACGCTTTCCCCCGGCGCGAAGCCGACGCCAACGAACTCTTCAAATCGTTGGGCTTCGGTAAGCAAGGAGGGAGGCTGCCCTGGGCCCTCGCAGACCTCCACGCCGAACTGGTGCGTGCGTTCCAGCAGGGCGATGCGGACGAGATCGTCAAGAGCGCCGGGTACTTGACCCATTTCGCCTGGGCTGCCTCGCAGCCGTTCAGCGCCACGATGAACCATAACGGCCGAGACACGGGCAACCTGTACTTGGGGGACCTCGAGATCGGCGACCCCTACCACCCGCACCAGTCGGTGCACTATCGGGTGATGGGGGAGTTGGTGCGGCGTTACCGCAATCGCTACCAGGACGCGGTGCGGGTTCGACCCATCGAGCTCCAACCTGTCTTGGAACCGGTAGAGCCCTGCTTCCACCACATGCTCGGGTCGTTGGCGCGCCTTGACGACCTGTTGACCGCGGATCGGGAAATCACCGAGCGGCTGGGCGCCAAGGACGGGGCCGCGCTGGCCGAACGGCAGGACGAGTACTATGAACTACTCGATGCCCGGTGCGGCGACATCGTCGCCGAACGCTTGCGTAGCGCAGCGCTGTTCGCGGCCAACCTGATCGCCGGCGCATGGGAACGCGCGGGGCGTCCGCCGGTAGCGGTCCGAGATCCGCACGGCGTCCCGACCACCACCGCTCCCGTGGAGGTCAACCCGGCACAAGCACCGCGGCCAGCCGCGCCCTCGACCGCGCCGATCCCCGGCGGGACCTACGTCGGCAGCAAGAACTCGCCCATCTTCCACCGCGGGGAGTGCGCGCACGTCAAACGCATCAGCCCGGAGAACCGGGTCACCTACGCGTCCGCCGAAGAGGCCCTCCGCCAGGGGAAGCGTCCCTGCCGGGTATGCAAACCGGAGTGAGGCGGCGACGGGGATAAAAAAGTGACAGAAGGTGCGATCCGTGGCGCCGGGCACCTTCTGTCCCTGTGGTTCAGTCTTGCGAACAAGACTTGGCACTAGCGAAGCTCCCCGACGGTTTCCGTGGCGCACTTGGCCGTGGGGAATTCGCTGGCCGCGTAATGCGTCTTAGCATGTCTTTGCGGCGCATCTCATCGAGGCTGCTTTCTTTCTTCTCTTCGGTGCAGCCTTCTTGGCGACCTTCCGCTTCTTGGCTGTCTTCTTCCCCTTTTTCTTCGCAGCCTTCTTCTTAGGCGCCTTCTTTTTCATTGCCATTCTGATTCACCTCCTTTCGTGGCGAGTAAAAACCGTTACACAATCGACACATGTTAACGTTGATCGGCGGCATGTCAAAAAAAATCTTCCGCGCCGACAACTTTTTCTGCACCTGCGTTCAACGCGTCGCGCCCGCGACCACCCCCGATCCCCGCCATCGTCGCGCACCGGCGAACAGACCCGCGGGGATGCGCCTCGGGGGACACGGTGACACGTATGTGTCACCTCGCTGCTTCGACGGCCAAAGCCGTCTCCGCATGACCCGACGAACGGTCTCCCGCCGAGCGAGCCGCCGACAAAACGGGGACCGGCCCCCTCGATCTCGGGCAGAGCGCAGGGGCGACACGCTGCGACCCGGGAGCCCGTCCCCATCATGCGCGAGGTCGTTATTTGAAGCGTCCGTAGTACTGGTCCGCCGGGTATTTCGCTTCGTTCTTCTGGAGCTTGGCGAGCAGCGTACTGGAGACGTCGATGTCCAGGGCGTTGGCGAACGACAGGGCAAACGCCAGGATGTCGGCCAGTTCCTCGCCGATCTGGACCATGGCCGACGGGTCGTGGCGCACCTGGGCCGCCTGGTCACTGGGCACCCATTGGAAGTGCTCCATCAATTCGGCGGCCTCGATGGCGATGGAGGCGGAAAGGTTCTTGGGGTCGTGGAACTGTTCCCAGTCGCGCCGGCGAACGAACTCGGCGATGCGCCGGCGCAACTCGGCCACGGTGGTATCGTTGTCGGTCATGCGGTGAGACCTCCAGGAGGGGTATCCGGGTACTTCTCCCCTCGATGATACCGCGCCGCATGAAGTTGAGTAGTAGGGTCTGCGTTCGCGGACCCTACGCCAGCTTTACCCGACAGGAACAAGGCGTCGGGCGGAGCCCGACCTACGGTGTGGTCCGCGAGCGCGGACCCTACAGTTGCACGGTTTTGCCGCCGTTCAGGATGCGCGTGCGCCCAGCAGGAATCACGATCCTGAAAGTGGCCCCCGCGCCCGGCCGGGTCTCCACCTCGATTTCCCCTCCACACTCGCGGACCACCTTCTTGGCCGCGGCCAGCCCCAAGCCCGTTCCACGGTGTCCTTTGGTGGAGTGGAACGGCTCGAAGAGATAGGGGAGCTTTTCGGGTTCGATGCCCGGTCCGTTGTCGCTGAGGGAGACGACGGCCGTGCCGTCGTCGGCATGGTAGGCCGTGGACACCACCACTCGTCCGGTCGTGGCCGGACTGGCGTCGATGGCGTTGAGCAACACATTGAGGATGGCCTGGTGGATGCCCTCCTTGTCGAGCAGGACCGGAGGGACCTCGGCGTAATCGCTGAGCAGGGTGACCCCTTTCTCCTCGGTGTGGTGTTGGGCGAGGCCGACCGCATCTTCCACCACCTGGTTCAGTTGGACCATTTCGAAAGCGGGCTGCCGGTCCGTGCTGAAGGTCAGCATGTTGGTGGCCAGGTGCAAGGTGCGGTCCAGGTTGCGCTGCAGGATCTTCCACGCGGAGACGATGGTGTCCAGGTCGTGCCGCTTGATACCGAGCTCGAGAATGTCCGAGCCGCCGTGCAGCCCCTGTAGGATGTTGCGGATGTGATGGGAGAGGTAAGCGACGGTTTCGCCCATGGCGGCCAGGCGCTCGTGCTGCATCCGCGATTGGAGCAGGCGGCTGTTCTCGATGGCCATGCCGGCCATCCGCCCGATGGCCGTGACCAGCCGCAATTGTTCCTGAGTGTAGGTATGCTGGGCCATGGCGCAGTCGAGGTAGATAATGCCCTGGACCTCATCGTGGGCGATGATCGGCACGCAGAGAATGTTGCGGAGGCCGAGGTTCTGGCGACCGCCGGCCTCGTCCTCGGCCGCGAGGCGCGGATCGGTGAGCGTGTCGGCGCACAGAACTCCGTTGCGGGTGGTCCGCACGTGGTCGAGGAGAGTCTGCGAGGCGGTGACTTTGGGCTGCTCCCCCGTCTTGGCGGAGCGGCAGCGGACGACTTGGGGCCAGAATTCCTCGCCGTCAGGACTGCGTAGGAACACCATGACGCGGTCGAAGACCAGGTGCTCGCAAATCAGGTCGGTGATCCGCTCCAGCAGGTCTTCGACCTGGGTGAAGGTCGCGATGGCCTCGGCGATCTGATACATGAGCTTCCAGGCGTGCACGGCGTGGGCGGTCTCGGGCGTCGCCAGAATGACGCTGTCCTCGTTCCCGGGGATGGCGGAGAGGATCGAGGAGTCCACGCCCGTGCTGCCCTCCGCTGGGACGGCGTATTCGACCACCCCACGAGTCATCGCCGGCCCGCTGAAGCGCTCGACGGAGTCGTCGCCGCTAAAGATCAACAGCGTCCCTCCGATCTTGATCTGATCGCCGTGTTTGAGCCGCGTGGGGGCGTCGATGTGCTGTCCGTTGACGCAGGTGCCATTGGAGCTGTGCAGGTCTTCGATGATCCAGCCGGCGCCTTCGCTCCGCAAGATGGCGTGCTCGCGGGAGACGGCGTGGTCGGTCAGGGCGACGTGGGCGGACTGGCGTCCCAGCAGCGCGGGCGCGCTGAATTCCGCAAAGGTACGCCCCTTATCCGGGCCTCGAAGCACGTACAGTTTCGGCACGGTACCGTTCCCTTACGACCCGACCCTCTCCGGTCCCCTGAGCGTGCCCTCTTAGAGATGGAACCTCGGCAGAGGTTCGCGGGGGCCGGACGGCCGCCTCCTCGACTCGTCTATAGTGTAAGGTGGCCCGGAAGGAAGTCAACGAGCGCTCCCGGCCGCGCCCCGAGATCGACGCTCCTCCAACAGTCCGAGAACCGCGGTCCCCAAAGGAGGCGAGAAACAGGTCGGGCGGAGCCCGACCCGCCTCGCTCCGTTAGCGTTCATCCACGTGTTTCCGTGGCTCGTTCTACCGGGAAAGGTTTTGGAAGCCCGGTTGACAGGTCTTTTGGAGCACCCGTATAAATGACCGGTCGCAGCGCCATGCGGCAATTGCGGTCGCAGGAGTCCGTGGCAACAGGGCTTCCTTTGTATGTGTTTAGCGTGGTTGGGCTGATCAAAGGCCCGCCTTCGGTTCGGAGAATTTCACGTGAAAAGCTCGATCCTCACCAGCCGGTATCTCATTCGGACCGCGGGTGTGCTGGGCCTAGGCATGGCGGCGGTCTTCGGGTTGACCGTAGCGTGCAACCTGGGGGGCCAGGGCGGCGGCGGTACGCCGCCCAATGATAATGGGGGTGTCGGCGGATGCGCCCTCCTGAACATCGTGGGCAACATCCAGATCCCCACGGGGTCGGAGTTCCCGCTGTTGGTGCTTTACAACATCGATGCGTCGGCCACCGACGTGGGGGGATTCTACGTTCAAGTGGCCAGCGCCAGCCCCGATGCCCCGGAAATCGGGGAGGACGTCATCGCGGCCACCGGCCTGAGCCCGGGCGCCTACCAGGCCTTTAGCTTGCCCATCGCCCAGTTTACCGCGGGCTTTTACCGGGTGGGGTTGCGGTTCACCCTGGGCGGCGAGGCCGGGCGCTGCACCAGCTCGGGTACGCTCGAAGCCACGGGGACCGCCCTGCCGGAGTTCACCCAGCCGGCGAGCAACGTATTGGCGGAAGAGGGCGACGACATTCCCATCGGGTTCGACATGCACGATCCGGCCGGAGCGCTCCAGTGGCGCCTGTTCTACATCAGCACCAACGGGCCGTTCGACGAGCCGCCCGATGATCTGGGCACCCAGATTCGGATCGGTCAGGGGGACTCCGACATCGTACTGTGGAGCACCAGCGGCGTCCCGCTAGGCGTATACTTCGTCGGTTTGTCCACGACGGCTTCCGGGCTGACCATCGAGGAGACGGTGGTCGCCGGCGAATGGGAGAATGCGGTGCGGACGATCCTCAACCCGTTCACCATCACGCTCGAGGAGCCGCAGCCGCCGGTGACGGAGAATTCCCCCCTGATCGAGGTGACCGAGCCGGCCGGGACGGAGATGGCGGAACTAGGCGAGGATAACGTGGTCAGCATTGAGTTCGAGGGCACCATCAGGGATTTGAACGCGGTGAACCCCACGATCGACGTGTTCCTGGATTTAGACAACTCGCCCGGGTCGGGCAACGAGCTCGGGGTGGATTCGAACCTTCCGCCCACGACGACCTCTACGACGGTGAACACCCAGGCTTTGGAGTTGGGGACCTACTTCGTGTACGCCCTGATTGACGACGGGGTCAACCCGGCGGTGACGGATTACGCCCCGGGACAGATTGTCGTCGCCTTGAATATCCCGAAGCTGGACGTCCAGGAGCCGGACCTGAACCTGCCGGTCAAGCCCGGCACGGAAGTAAGCGTGCGGTGGACGACCAGCAACATTCTGGCGGACGCGGCCGAGGTGGACGTGTTCCGCCGGGCGGTGGGTGCGGACGGTCAGCCGACCGGTGCGGAGATCGTGATTCTGGCCCCGACGAATGCGGGGGTGCATGAGGCGACGTTCGTGGCAGCCGAGTCGGGGCGGTTCCAGGTCAGCGCGCGGATCGTGTTCAACGATCCGACGGTGGCCGACCTCGTCGATGTCGCGCCGCGGCTGGTGCAGGTGACCACGCTGCCTCTGGTCCTGTGGGTGGGCGATCTGGCGGAGTTCGACGCGGACGTGGAACCGACGCCCAGAGGCGCGATCTTCGAGGGCCACCAGTTCGAGGATAACGCCGGCTCGTCCTTCGCCGGCGGCGAGGACTTCAACGACGACAACATCGATGACTTCCTTATCGGCGCCCAGTACGGCAAACCCGAGTTCATCAACCCGACCGGCATCGGCGACGGCGAGGTCTATCTGATCCGGGGCAAGTCTGCGCGATACCGCGGATCGTACAATCTCAACGAGGTCAGTTCGCCGACGATTCCCGGGGCCGTGATTACCGGTATTCCCCCGGTGGTAACGGCCAGCCCGCCGGAGACTTGGGGCATCGCCTCGATGTTCATCGCCTCGGACGCGGACGGCGACGGCGTGGGCGAACTGCTGGTCGGACTTCCGTATGTCCTAGAAGACCGGGATGAACCACCCGATGCTTTTGGCGAAATGTTTACACGACCGACGATGTTCGAAAACGGCGGCGTGGTCGTAGTGAGCAGCCAGAACAACGTGGTGAATGGAAGCTACGATACGACCGGGGGCCGCCTGCTCCTCGAATGGGTGGGCCAGGACTTCACCGAGAGGCTGGTGTGCCCCGAGCCGGCGGACGGGTGTAGTTCGTCGTCTGAGTGTAACCCGGATTGGTGTTGGCTGGCCGACCGATTCACCTATTATGAAGGGGATTGCCCCGGCGACACGGCTGAGATCTGTGACGCGCTTGACCCGCTCGCGAGCCCGCCCCAGTTCGACGGATGTCTGGACAACCTCGATTTCCGAATCGACGAACCCGACGGAATACTCGATACCCTGGAGCAGCCCACTTGGGGATTCAACGAGTATCTGGCCGTCGGTTTTCTCGAGCATTACACGGCCATCTTTGGGGAGTTTCCCTGTGAGGGCGAGATTACCCCGTGCCCGGGTTGCAACCCCAACCATCCAAGCACGCCTGGTTGTGTTTGTGAGCAGTGGGTCTTCAACACGTTCACGGAGCTTTGGGAGTTGAATTCCGGCACGCAGTGTCCGCAGACCACTTACGATCAAGGGACTCCGTCCTATCCCGACACGTTGACCTGCGACGCTGAGGGCGTACCCTGCGCCGACCAGCACGACTTCATTCGCAATCAACTCAACCTGAACTTTCTGCGCCGACCCTGGTTGGACGTGGACCTCGGTAGCGGGTTCTACCGCACCAGCGATCCTGAGCAGCCGTGGGGATGCCGGATGATCGGGCGTCCCATGGATCTCGGCCATGATGAACTCAGCGCTTTTGGCATGTCCATGACCCAAAGCGGCACCGAGTTGCTGATCAGCGCGCCGGATCGTGATGCGGTGAACGGCGAGGATGTGACCGGACTGCTGAGCACGGGCGTCAACGCCGGCATAGCCTACCTTTTCACCTTCTTTGATTTGTGGGAGGGCAACCTTGCTCCGCGACCGCACGTCTACAAAGCGGGGGGCGGCGGCGCTACGGGGGCCGACCGCGACGTTTTCTTCTCGCGGGGCGGCAGCGTCCCTGGTGTTTCCGGCGGGCTGCACGTGGCGGGTCGGCCCGATGAGCGTATTCAAAACCTCCTCGGGATTCCGGATTTCAACAAGGACACGCGCCCGGACTTCGTCGTCGGTGGTCCTCGGGCGAACGGCGACAATGGGGCGGCCTATGTCGTGTTCCGTCGGGCGAACAGTCTCGAAGGCGATTACGTGTTAGACAAACTGGTGCTGCCCCTCTCTGACGCCGTGCGGCTTGCCGGCGCGTACATCCGGGGGAACATGGGAGAAGCCGCCCAGTTCGGGGCGAGTCTGGCTGGAGGCAGTGCGGCCACCTCCGGCGTTTTCGACTTCAATGGCGACGGCGTGGAGGACATCGCCATTGGAGCCCCCAACGGCAACAGCGGCACCGGCGAGGTGCTGATCGTGTTCGGCACCAACAACACGCTGAGCGATCCGGTAGCGTTAGATGGGAGCATTCTGGTGGATGCTCTGTTGGCCCAGGGGCGGGCCGCCCTCATCATGGGCGATCAGGTGGACGGCAGCTTCGGACTCAACATGGCCAATGCGGGTGACCTCGACGGTGACGGTACCGATGACCTGCTCATCGCCGCCCCGTATGCGACCCCGCGGTACGACCCCAGCCCCAACGACGCCGTCGACCAGCTCAGTTCCGATGGCTTGGACCGTAACCTCGACGGGCTGAAGGACGACGTCACCGGCCCCAACGGCGTTCCGGACGGAACGATTGATGACTGGGACAGTCTGGAGGGCGCGGGCTTGGTCTACGTGATCTATGGTTCGGCCGATCCGAGCGGGTGGGCTTCCACGGTTCCCGCCACGCTGGGGTGGCAGTTCATCTCCATCAGTGAGTTGGGTACGGCCGACCTGCCCGGCTTCATCATTGCCGGGCGCCGCGGCACGGACCCGACGCAGACGAATCCAAGCACCGAGTACCATCACGGGGACCGGCTCGGAGGCGGTGACGTGGCCGACCCGTGGGAAGGCAACGATTCGAAGGCCTCCACCAGGCCGCAAGGTCTGGGGCGTGCCGGCGACGTGGATGGGGACGGGAACGCGGACATCCTGATTGGTTCGATCCTGGCCGACCCGCGCGTCGATCCGCAGACCGGCAAGGGTACGGTGAATGGCGGGGAAGCGTACCTGATCTACGGTTTCTCGCAGAACCCGTAGGGCGGGCTTCGCCCGCCGGAACCGTAGCGGCCGGCGTCCCCGCCGGCCGAGGAATGGTCCGCGAGCGCGGACCCTACGTCGGGCGGAGCCCGACCTACAGGAGCGGGGAAGCCATCCGGGCGAAGCCCAGGGAAAGCGTTTCGCGAAAGGTCCAGTCGGTCCGCCCGGTGGGCTCGATGCGCTGGGAGCGGGCCACCAAGGCCTCAAAATCGGCGTGCAACTCGTCGGCCAGCTCCGCGTCATAAAGGAGGGTGGTGACCTCGAAGTTGAGCGTGAAGCTGCGCTCGTCCATATTGGCCGACCCGACCAGGGCCCACGAGCCGTCCACCACCACGACTTTCGAGTGCAACATGCCCAGGTCGTATTCGTAAATCTCGACGCCGGCGGCGGATAGCTCCTCGTAGTAACTGCGGGCCGCCCACAAGGCCACGCGATGGTCGGAGCGGGAGGGGATGAGCAGTTGGACGCGCACGCCGCGATAGGCGACCGCCTGAAACGCTAACACCATGGAGGTGTCCGGGACGAAGTAAGGGGTGGCGATGCACACCGAGCGGCGCGCGGCGGCAATAGCGGCGAAGAGAAGCTGGTGCATGACATTGGCGGGATCGTCGGGGCCGGACGGAATCACCTGGACAACGCGGCTCCCTACGCGTTGGGGGGGCGGGAAATACTCGTCGGCCACGAGATCCATGCCGGTGGTGTAATGCCAGTCCTCGACGAAGATTTCCTGCAACTGTTGGACGGCCGGTCCGACGATGCGCATGTGCGTGTCGCGCCAGGGGCCGTGTTTCTTACGCCGGCCAAGGTATTCGTCACCAATGTTCTGACTGCCGGTGAAGCCGACCTTGCCGTCGATGACGGTGAGCTTGCGGTGATTGCGAAAGTTCACGCGCCAGCGTCCGCGCCAGGGGACCATGGGGAGAAAGAAGGCCAACTCCACGCCGCCGTCGTGGAATGAGCGTGCGAAGCTCCGCGGCCAGCGCCAGCACCCGATGAAGTCGAGCAGGACACGGCAGCGTACGCCTTGGCGGACCTTGCGAGTGAGCAGATCGAGGAGGGCGCGACCGGTTTCGTCTGGCTGAAAGATGTAGTATTCGAGGTGGATGTGGGATTCGGCCGCCTCGATGGCCAATTGGCGGGCGAGGAAGGTCTTTTCGGCCTCGAAGTAGATGATGACTTCGTTGCCGTAGGTGGGGGGATGGCGGCTGAGGCGGGTGGCAGCGCGGACGAGGTTGCTCAGTTCGTCGGGGATGGGGACGGTCTCGTGGGGGACGCGTACCTCGCGCAGGGCCTCGGTCCGGCGGGACAGCTTGGGGGCCAGCTTTCTGCGGCGGCGCTGGCGGCGACGGCGCGTCCGCTTGAGCCGCGGTTCACCAATCAACACGAACAGGACGAGTCCCAGGACCGGCAAGAGCAAGAGCGCCAGAAGCCAGGCGATCATGGCGCGGGGTTCGCGCGGCCGGCGCAGAACGGTCATGACGGCCAGGGCGGTGAGGACGAAATCCAGGACTGTGAGGGCCTTCCAGAGCATGCTGGGTCATGCGGCTTGAGACACGCCTGCGTTTCGCCCTGCCGGCAGGCAGGTCCACTCCGTTCCGCTCCACTTAGCCGTCGGGCGAAGCCCGACCTACAGGTCCGCGAGCGCGGACCCTACTTGGCGGCAGCGGCGGCCTGCTTTTGCTCCTGCCACTTCCTGTACGGGTCTTCGTAGCCCTTGCGCCGGCAGATTTCCGCGATCACCTGGGGGAACGCTTTGATCTTGTAATCGTCCAGACGCAGGGCGCCTTTGCGACCGTCCATGTCGTAATCCAGGTCTACCCAGCCCTTCCGGGCGTAATGCTCGGCGTGCAATTCGGTCACGGCGTCGAAGGGCACGAGCGGCCGCCCCGTCAGCCTGATCCCTTCGTCCGTGAGGGTGGCCTTGACGAAGATCACCCGGAGCCAATGGAAAACAAGGAGGAGGGCGAGAAAACCGATGACGGCGCCCATGTAGACCTGGAAGACGAGGTCGCGTTTGCTCTTGTACATGGCGGGGGCGTAAGAAACCGCGGTGACCTTTTCGGCGGGATCGAGGGTGACGAGGAGTTGGCCGGCGGGGCCGAAAAAACGCGCTTCGTTATGTTGTTGCACGTTTTTGCCGCGCCACCCCGGTTGGCCGAAGCGGGCCACGAGCTCTTTGAGAAACACGCCCTTTTGAACGGTGGCGGCCGCCTGCTCGTCGATGTCGGGGACGATCAACTTGGAGGAGACTTCCGGTGGGGGGTCGAGGTCCCCCACGAGGCGGCGGAGGTTCTCCAGCGGCCAGCGGACGTAGCCGTCGTAAAAGCACCAGCCGGCGGCACCGAGGGTGAGGAGCGTCACCAGTGTCGTGCGAATGATACGTTCCGTCGTGCTTCCCGAGGTTATGGGCTCCATCGGTTGAACCTTTCCGGAAATCCGGTCGAAACCTGGAGGCACCCGGCAATGCCGTTAATCCGCCGGGTAGCCGGTCGCTTATGATTTCAGGTCGGAGGGGTTTTGGCAAGCCGAGCGGTTGAAAGAACGGCCCGGTCGCCCAATAATGATGACGGCGAGCGGTCGCCGGGCGTGCGGAGGCACGCGGGGGTAAGGGCCATGAATGGGAACTTCGGTTCGGTCTGCGATGATTTCTACACCGCCACCCGGCTCTTCCTGAAGCTGGAAATGGGGTTGGATCGGGAGACGGTCCTGCACTTCTTCGACCGCATCCGGAAGGTGTTCCCGCGGATGAACCGGTTCCGGCGTCGAGAAGATGGGGGGCTGGTGCTCGAGGAGGATCCCGGGGAGAGTGCCTCGCGGCGCTGGGTGCGGCTGGAGCCGCACAGTGTGCGTTTCGGGCACTTCGCCCCGCCGAACTCGAGTTCACTGCGGGAAATGGCGGAGATCGTCCTCGAGCATGCGCCTTATCATCTCACGCTGAACGACCTGGACTACGATCACCTGGAGCTCGTCTACGGTTTTGATCTGCAATACCGCGGGAACCACGATCGGCTGATCGCCGAAACGCTGTGGGCGGACCACCCGATCGCCGCCTTCTTGTTCGGCAAGGAGGCGGTGCAACCCATCGACACCCAGCCGTATTTCGGGGTGGCGCTGACGCCGGGGTGCGACCTGCAAGCGTATGTGCAGGTGAAGTCGCGCTCGACCACTTATGAAATCCGCACCGGCGAATACGACGAACAGCCGCTGAGCATCTGCCTCATCCTGCGCAAATACTGGGCGGGCGACCAGGGCGCCACGCTCCTGCAGGCGCACCAGAGGTTGTTCGACCTCTGCGAGGAACTGGCCGCGGAGAAGGTGGTGCCGATCCTGGTCCACCCCCTGGCCCAGGCGATCGCACGCAGCCGATGACTTCTTTCCGGTTCTTTCGATACCCGACGGTGTTCGCGCTCGGTTGCATCGGCGCCGGAATAATCTTCCGGCTGGCGCTCAGTATGCGCGCGCCGGTGAGCTATGACGAAGTCTTCGTCATGGGCGTCGGGCTGGACGAGATGGGGACGTCGGCGCGGGCCTTCTTTATCGACGTTCCGCTCCGACGCAGCAACGGGATCACGCCGCTGTGGTGGTGGGTGCAGGCGCTCCCCCCGCTGATGGCCGGCCGGATAACGCTCGGCGGACTGCGCGTGGCACCGCTGCTGCTCAGCGGGGTGGCGCTGGCGATCACCTTCCGCACCGCCGCGGCACGGGTGGGGCGTGGTCCCGCGGCCCTTTTCGTCATGTTCGCGGCCTCCTCCGACGTTCTGGCGTTTTGCAGCGCCCGCGGCGAATTCGCCGAATCGCTTCTGCTCTTGTGGGTGCTGCCCGGCGTGAGTTGGGTCGGCAGCCGCCGACACACGCTGGCGAAAGGCCTCCTCGGCGGGCTGATGCTGATGACGCATCTGGGCAAGGGCCTGTTCCTGGTGGTCGTGATGGCGTTGTCCGATGCCGTCGTGCAGGGGGTGCGCTACCGCGCTCGCGGTGCGATGGTTCGTCCATGCGTCAGCCTGGCGATCGCGCTGGTCCCCACGGTCTGCTGGCTGGTGCTCGCCGGAGGTCTGGCGGCAGACGGCCCGCTCATGACCGACATCGGGCCGGTGGCCGGCCCCGCCGAGGCCTTGTGGAAGCTGACCGCCGGCTACGCCGAAACCAAACGCCACATGGTTGGCACCCCGTTCGATGCCCTGCAAGTCTGGCTCGATGGCGGGGTCTGGCCTCTCACCACCATCAGCGCGCTTCCGGCATTGGTGGGCGTGATCGCCGCCGTCAGCCGCCGGCACGGACGGCGCGGGGGGTTGGGTCTCGGGCTGATGGTATGGACCGGGCTGGGGCTGGCGGCGGTGGTTGCGGGCGGGCTGGTGGGGGCGCGGTTTCACCTGCTGTATCTGCCCGCGGTATGGTTGGCGGCCTCGATCGGCTTGTGGCGGCTGCGCCGCTTGGCGGGTCCGCGAATCCTGGTGCTAGGCGGGCTTTGGGCCGCGTCGGTCTGGGCGGCGTTTTCGTGGGCGAGCTGGGCGGAGCGTCTGTGGCGGCCTGGTGTTTTCGCGTTCATCCTGGCGGGGGCGTGCACGGCGGCGGTCGGGCTGCTGGCGTGGCATGCCCAAGCCCGCCTAAAAGCCCGCGGCAGAAATCCGTGGGACAGGCTTCCCAGCCTGTCAAAGAAGCCGAATGCTCTCCAAATGACCGACTGGAAAGTCGGTCCCACAGGTCAGGGGAAGTTTCACCACGGGCAGCCAAGCTACACGGCCCCAGCAGCCTGTGGTGAAAGTGGCCAAGAGCGGTGTGGCACGGGCATCCAAGCGCCCGCGGAAACACAGGCTGGAAGCCTGTGCCACAACTTCTGCCACGGGCTGCTAGCGGTGGCAGGGGCCCTCTGTGCCGGCGTGATGCTTGGGGGCGTCCTGGCCTGGGGACCGCTGCGTTGGGCCCCCTTCGCCCGTCTCGAACCGTACGCGGGTACCACGGAACTCGCCGCCGTCGATGCCTATCGCCTGGGCAAAGCATCCCTGCCCGGCCCTACCGGCCGAACGTTGTACATCGATCTGGCCAATTACTTCCTCAAGAAAGACGGCCGCAGCGTACGCGACCTCCAGCGTGCCGAGTACTACGCCAGACTAGAGACGGAACGGATCCCCGACGATGCTCGGGCCTGGTTTTATTGGGGAGAGACGCAGCGGGAATTAGGGGCACCGGCGGAGAAGGTAAGGTCTGCCTGGGAGAGAAGCTACGGACTCCATCCCGCGCCGCTGGTGGAACAGAAGCTTCGCGAGTTGCGGGGAACCCCCTCGAACGATGAGCCGCGACCCTAACAGCCCGTGGCGAAAGTCACCAAGGGCCGTGTGGTACGGGCATCCTGCCCGTGAAAACACAGGCTGGAAACCTGTGCCACCACTTTTGCCACGGGCTGCTAAGGGATGGGCTCACGTTGACACCGCAAACACACGGTTCTTAGAATAGGTTACGCAGCGCCCCGGCATCGGAATAGGGCCGCGTGCGGACGGCTGGACCGGATCGGCCTTCAGAGGGGCGGGGGGGCACGCGGCCCCCGCTAACGCCTCGGAGTACGCAGGCGTGGTCACCACAACACTCGCCGCATTGGCGCGACACCTTGAATCACAAGGAGTGGCAAGCGAGATCATCGGGAACGAGCAAGCCCCCATCCATGGGGTGAACACCCTCGAGGACGCCGTCGAGGGGGAGATCAGTTTTCTCACCAACCCGAAATACCGCCGGCTCGCCCTCGAGTCGAAGGCCTCCGCCCTCATCGTCGGCCAGGACGAGAATCTGGCCTTCAAGGTTCCGGTGCTCAGATGCAAAGAACCCTATACCGCCATCACCATCGCCACGATCCACATCCATGGATACCGCCGCCATCCCCACTGGGGGATCAGCCCACGTGCGACGATCGCGCCGAGCGCGCGGATCGGTCCGGGGGCCTCTATCGCCCACGACGTCACCATCGAGGAAGGCGTGCTGATCGGGAAAAACGCCGTAATCTATCCGGGGACCTACGTGGCCCACGACGTCACTATCGGCGACGACGTGCTCCTGTTCCCTAACGTCACCATTTATGAGGCGTGCGTGCTGGGCCACCGGGTCACCCTCCATGCCGGCACGGTCATCGGCGAAGACGGGCTCGGTTATGCGCCGGTGGAGGGAACCTGGCTCAAAATTCCCCAAGTCGGCCGGGTGGTGATTGGCGACGACGTGGAGATTGGGGCCAACTGCACGATTGACCGCGCCACTCTGGGCACCACGCGCATCGGGTCGGGCACCAAGTTCAGCAACTTGATCGCCATCGGCCACGGCACCCAAATCGGCGACTGCTGCATGCTCGTGGCCCAGGTAGGCATCGCCGGCTCGACGGTGGTCGGCAAGCACGTGACCATCGCGGGCCAGGCGGGCATCGTCGGCCACATCGAGATCGGCGACGGAGTGCAAATCGGGGCCCAAGCGGGCGTGGCCGAGTCGCTCGCCGCGGGCAGCAAGGTGCTCGGTTCCCCGGCCGTGCCGGCCCAGGAGGCCAAACGCCAGGTCCTGCTCGTCCAGCGCTTGCCGGAGATGAAGCAGCGGCTCAAAGCGCTCGAGGAGGAGGTGCAGGAGCTGCGCCGGCTGATCCGAGACCAGGGGGCGGTCTCGCGGAGCGAACGTGGCGAATGACCGGAACCAGCCCGCCGAATTCGGGCGCGCCCTCCCCGCTGGGACTTGTCGCCGGCGCGGGAGCGTTCCCGTTCATGGTGGTCCGCGGGGCCAAGCGGGCCGGCTGCCGCGTCGTCGTGCTGGGGATTCGTGGGCTGGCTGACCCGGGCTTGCGAAACGAATCCGACGTCTTCCAATGGACCGGCCTGGCACGCTTGGGCGCCTGGGTCCGCGCCCTGCGGCGGCGGAAAGTCACGCGCTGCATCCTGGCCGGCTCCGTCAGAAAGACGGACATGTACGGGCGCTGGCGGGTCCTGCGCACCCTACCGGACCTGACCACGGCCTGGCTGTGGCTGTTTAAGGTACCTGACAAACGCAACGATAGCCTGCTCGGTACGCTTGGGGGCTATTTAGCGGCGAAGGGGATTACCTTGGAGAATTGCGTCCAATACTGCCAGGAGGACCTGGCGCCCGAAGGCGTACTCACCGACGTTGAGCCAACCGCGACCCAGCTCCGCGACCTCGAGTTCGGCTGGCCCATCGCCAAGGAAATGGGCCGGCTGGACATCGGCCAGGCCCTCGCAGTCAAGGAGCAGGAGGTCATCGCCGTCGAGGCCATCGAAGGCACCGACCGCATGATCGAGCGCGCGGGTCAGTTGTGCGCCCACGGCGGTTGGACGCTCATCAAGGTGGCCAAGCCGAACCAGGACATGCGTTTCGACGTGCCCACCGTCGGCCCGGCGACCATGGAACACCTGCACCGGAGCGGGGCCAAGATGCTCGTGGTGGAAACGGGCAAGACCTTGATCGTCGAACGCGAGAAGATGCTGGCGGCCGCCCGCAAGTACGGCATCGTAGTCCTCGGCCGCCGACACTCCGCGTCAAAACAGGCCAACGCTTAGTAGGGCGGGCTCCGCCCGCCGGACCAAAGCGTCGGGCAAAGCCCGACCTACGAGGCTGGGTATGATGAAACACCGCGCGCGGGGTGTAGGGCGGGCTCTGCCCGCCGCGGACATAGACGCCGGGTGAAACCCGCCCTACAAACCTGGGTTTCTCCGTGGCACGAATTGCCCGTGGCCGTTGCGGCCGACGAACTGGTAGTTCTCCACAATGACCTTCCCGCGGCAGAGCGTCGTCTCCGCGAAGCCGGCCAAGTCCCAACCCTGGTACGGGTTCCAGTCGGCGTTGGTCTCCATCGCGTGCCAATCCACCGTGGTTTTCTTCGTTGGATGGATGATCGCGACGTCCGCGTCGGTGCCCACATCGAGGCTGCCCTTCTTGGGATATAAGCCCATGACCTTCGCCGGGTCGGTGCAGCACTTCTGCACCATCTGCTCCAGCGTAAGCTGTCGCTTGAGCACTCCGTGCGTGTACACGATCGGGATCATGGTCTCCAGGCCGGGCATACCCATCGGAATCTTGCTATAGTCGCCCTTCCAGATGGCCTTCTGCTTGGTGGTGAACGTGCACGTGTCGGTCGAGACGTTGCACACCGTGTTCTCGCGCAGCCCCTGCCACAGCCGCTTCTGGTCGGCCTTGGTCTTCACCTGCGGCTGGCAGGCGAATAGGTGCCCGTCTTTGCGGTCGAAGACCGAGTCGTCGAGCACCAGGTAATGGGCGCAGGTTTCCGCCAGCACCGGGACGCCGCGGGCCTGGGCCGCTTTGACCAGGTCGGTCCCCGGACCGGTGGACATGTGTACAATGAACAGCTTGCCACCGGTGACCTCGCACCAGGTGATCGCCCTTTGGATGGCTTCGGTCTCGACGAAGTGCGGGCGGGTCATGGTGTGCAGCCGCGCGCCGTACTGCTTCTTGGCCTTGGGGTTGTCCACCCGGGCCGTCAGCAGGTCCAAAACGGAGGCGGACTCGGCGTGGATCATCAGCATGGCGCCGAGGCGCTTGCATTCCTCGAGCCCGGCGAAGATGCCGGCGTCGTCGCTCTGCCAGCCCATGTTGGCATAGATCATGAACTCCTTGGCCGTGGGAATACCGCGCTCGATCAGGCGGGGCAACTCCTTGAGGTGCCGCTTGTAGTCGGTGATGCAGCCGTGGAAGCTGTAGTCCACGCAGGCCGGCCCATCGGCCTTCTTGAACCAGTTGTCCACGGCCTGGTTCATGGTCTCCTGGCCGTAAGGGATGGCGAAGTCGATCACGGTGGTGATGCCGCCGCGCGCCGCGGCCTTGGTGCCGGAGTCGTAGTCGTCGGCCGACTTGGAGCCCATAAACGGCAGATCGAGGTGGACGTGGACGTCGACCCCCGCGGGGATGACGTAGCGTCCTTTGGCGTCGATGATGCGGGCGTGCCCGTTCTCGCGAACCAGGTCGCGCCCGATCGCGGCGATGGTTTCGCCGCGTATGCCGAGGTCACCGCGTGTCCTGCCCAGAGCCGTAACCAACGTTCCGCCGGTAATGACGGTGTCGAATTTCATGGTGGTTCATCCGTAGGTAAGGGCCTCGAACTCTCGCTGATCGAACAGCTCCATTCTGGGCCCCAGAGCGCAGCCGGTCAAGACGCGGCCCCGGTCCGAACCGCGCCCGTCAGGAAGCGGCCCTGCTGAGTTAAACACCGTGCGTTCCCTCACGGTCGCCGTTCGGATGAGATGAGATCAGCATGACCCACCACGCTAGCAGCCCATGGCGAAAGTGCTCTGACCTGTGGGACCGGCTTTCCAGCCGGTCTTCTTGGAGGCAAGAAGCCTACTTGACAGGCTGGAAAGCCTGTCCCACAGACTTTTGCCACGGGCTGCTAGTGCTCCGTCGCACGTCATTTGATGGGCGGCGACCATGGGGGCGGAACGTAGCGGCTGGCGTCCTCGCCAGCCGACGGCCAGCGGGGACGCAGGCCGCAACACCACGCTGCCCCCCACTTCAGGTGCGACGAAGCACTGCTAGGGCGGCTGGAGTCCCGACGTGTCGGGATGACACCTGCCGGGAGAATCTTCGCCCCTCCGTTCTTGGTACTGCGGCGTTTTCCCGGCTATGATCCGCGCGATGAATCCAACCGTACAGCCCAGGCAGGCTCTCCCGGACCGATCGCCGTACCCTTGCAAAGTCGAGCTGATTTGTGGGTGCATGTTCAGCGGCAAAACGGAGGAGTTGCTGCGCCGGGCCCGAGCGACCGACCCCGACACGGTCGTATTGTTTAAGCATGTCCGCGACGACCGCTATTCGAGCACCGAGATCGTCACCCACCGGCAGGACCATCACCGGGCCATGGCCGTGTCCACCTCGGCCGCGATCCTCGAGCGGATGCCGCCGGAGGCCGAGCTGGTCGGCATCGACGAAGGGCACTTCTTTGACCCCGCTCTGCCGGGCGTCTGTCAGGAACTGGCCCGTCGCGGGTGTACGGTGGTGGTCACCGCGCTGGACCTGGACAGTTGGGGCCGGCCGTTTGCAGTCATTGCGCGGCTGTGCGAACAAGCGGACGCGGTTCTGATCAAGCGTACGCCCTGTGCCCGCTGCGGTCGGCCGGCGGACCACACCCAACGCACCACGCCGATCACCGGCGGCAACCTGGTCGGCGGCCCGGAGGCCTTCGAGCCGCGCTGCCTGAGTTGCTGGGCTCCCCCGCCGGAAGACCCCATCGAGTAGGTCGGGCTCCGCCCGACATTCTCTTCCGTCGGGCAAAGCCCGACCTACCACCTGCACCCCGGGGCCTGTCCCCTTCGGGGTAGTGGGTCAGTTTGGCGCGGGGCCGCGAGTTGACTGACCGGGCTTCGGTGCTTAGTCTCAGGGTATGCCAAAGCGCTCAAGCAAGCCCAAGCGGCCGCGCGACCTGAATCAGCTCGCGAAGCGGATCGTCGATAAGGCGATCGGGCAGGCGCCGCCAGAGCCCAAGCCAGACGAGGGCAAGAATCCCGCTGCGGTGGCGCTCGGAAGGCTCGGCGGGCGGAAGGGCGGCAAGGCGCGGGCCAGACTCCTATCGAAGGAACAGCTTAGCGAGATCGCGCGCAAAGCTGCTCGCTCTCGGTGGAAGAAGTCACACTAGCTTGATGCAGTCAATTCGGCGAGGAGTTTGGAATCGATTTTCCCGTTAGAGACGCATGTCATGAAAACATAAGGGGGAAGCAGGGGGTCTAGAAAACGGTACTTATACGCTCGCGGTTTTCCGTGTCGATACAGGATGGGGCCACGTTCCGGTTCGCAAAACTCGTTGATGTGCTTTTGGAATGTGGCTATCTGCACATTGGTGCGCCTCAGAATCGTGCTCAACGGATTAACGACATCGGACGGATGAAAATACCCTAGCGCGTCCTTTAGGGTAGACGATACTATGGCACAGGCAAGAAGAACTTCCTCGTAGAGCGCGTCTTTGTGGGCGCTGCGGATGGCTTGCAGGTGCTTGACCTGAATGCTCTGAATTGCTTGTTTCACTGCTTTCTCGAATGATTTGTGCACATCCTCGGCTTCGACGCGTTTAGATAGGCGATTGACCGCCTCGCGCGTCGCATGTAAACCGATCAAGTGGGTGTAGTGCGGAAGCCCCTGCGACACCCGTACGATCAGTGAAACGGATTCCGGTGAGAACTCAACTTCTAAGACCTTGGCCGCCTTCTCTATGATATCTTGCAGCTCCTTTTCCGTCATTCTTGGTAGTTGAATCTGAGTGATTGAGCGGACTACGGACGCGTGATCTTTAAGCAGCTCATCGACAGTATCAGATACCCCAACGATGACTATGGTCGAATCGACTGAGTAGTCTGATACCGTCTTTATTAGGTCTGTGAAAGCTTTCCTAATGCTCGACGATCCGCGGTCAAATTCATCAAAAATGAATACAGAGCGTTTCAGGACGTTGAGCGCTCTCCGAACATCATCCATGCTGGGGTTGTCCGGAATATCCAGAGCGCTTCGCAAGGTAATCCGCTTGGCTGTTGTGGTCCCCGTAAAGCCGATCGTTGGTCGCTGGTTCACCCACGAGACTTCATCGAAGGCGCGCTTCCAGATATCTCCGAAGTGGTCGCCGTTGATCGCGTTGACCTTCACTACCAGCCTCGGTTCGCCATGAGCGGAACCAGGCAGGTCCTCCTCGAAAACCTCCACGAGCGTACCAATGACGTTCGCGAGCGATGTTTTACCTACGCCTCGCTCTCCGAATATGATGATGTGGAGGCCGGATTGGCTAACGGCGTCCGCAATCGTTGTAAGCTGCTCCCATCTCCCAGCGAAGAACTCTCGCGTGCTTATCGGCCTTCGAGGATGGAAGACCTGTCCAGCCTTGATGGAAAGCTCGGCATACTCCGTCCGGTTGGCTTCATCGGGTTGGCTCATGCCCGCCAGATTACATCAGGACCGCCAAGAAGTCGAGCGCGTTCTATAAGTACGCGGGGACATTCGCCAAGTATCCGCTTGACAATTCGTGATCGCTCAAGCATAATGGTCAGTATGAACAAGCTCAGCATGGACAAGCGTGTTTCGGTCGTTCGGGCGCTCGTCGAGGGCAATCCGATCCGCGCCACGGTTCGCATGACCGGCGTTGCCAAGAACACCGTGGTCAAGCTGCTCGTGGACCTTGGTTCAGCATGCGCATCCTATCAAGACCGCGCGATCAGGGGCCTTCGGTGTCGTCGTATCGAGTGCGATGAAATCTGGGCATTCTGCTACGCGAAGGAGAAGAACGTTCCTGAAGAGCTGAAGGGTCGGTTCGGATACGGCGATGTGTGGACGTGGACCGCGATGGACGCGGATTCGAAGCTCGTCCCTTCGTTCATGGTGGGGCGGCGTGACGCAGCTACGGCGCGCGAATTCATGCTTGACCTAGCGGGCCGTGTCGTCAACCGGATTCAGCTAACTACGGACGGCTATAAGGTGTACCTCGACGCCGTAGAGAACGCCTTTGAATTCGAGGTAGACTACGTCCAGCTTGTGAAGCTGTACGGTGAAGCGCCTGGAGGCGACATGCGTTACGGCCCGGCCGTGTGCAACGGCAGCAAGAAGACAGTGATAAGCGGCCTACCAGACAAGGCCCATGTTTCGACTAGCTACGTTGAACGGCAGAACCTGACGATGCGGATGTCGATGCGGCGGTTTACCCGGCTGACCAACGGATTCAGCAAGAAGGTCGAGAACCTCATGCACGCCGTCGCCCTCCATTACATGCACTACAACTTCGCCCGAGTCCATCAAACCCTGCGGACCACCCCCGCGATGGCTGCTGGGCTATGCGATCATGTTTGGACGATAGCTGAAATCGTTGGCCTTCTGGATTCTGAGCCGTCAAACTGACCCACTACCGACCGTTGCCCTCAGGGGACCGTCCTGGAAATGGACCCCGCGATTCAAGGCGCAGAAAACGTCCGAAATCGTCCGGATCGTCATGTTCGCACGGCCGTCGAGCAACTGCGTGACGTACCCTTTCGTCTTGCCCATGCGGCGGGCCAACTCGGCGCGACTCACGTCGTCCTCATCCATAATCTGGCAGAGCAGCTCCGTCACCTCCAGAATCGCGCGCTCCTGCTGGTACAGCCGCATTCCTTCCGCCGTCGCGGTCAACTTCGCCGTCAGGGTCTGCGCCATGTTTACTTACTCCCACGCTTCTCACGTGCCAACTGCTCGTTCATAATCCTTTCGGCCCGCTCCAATTCGCTCCGGGGCCACTGCTCGCCTTTCTTGATGAATCCGTGCGTCAGGATCCAGCGGTTCCCCACTTGGAAACACCCTACGCGGACTTGAAATCGCTTGAACTCGTATATCTTGCCCGCCACCTGCTTGAATTGCTCTCGATTGAAAATCTTCCCCGTGTCAGCCATCCGACGGAACAGCGTGTCAAGCTTGCGCTGGTCCGGCTCATCGAGGTCCTCGATGAAGAGTTTGGCAGGCATCAAACCCGTTCGAGCACACGGCATACTCGATCGTCCGCAACGCCCCACGCACCACGACAGCAGGTCTATCGGCATCCTTGCTCATCGGAGTTTACTTATAGCTAAACTGTCAGTCAAGTCAAGCGCGCATCCCTGCTCTGAAGACTGATTGGCAAAACGCACGTAACCTTGGCATATAAAAGGATTTACAAGCGGAGCACAGCGAGTTTCGCCCGCCGGAAGAAAACGTCGACCTACTCCACCTCACCGATCCGGAAGATCCGGTTCTTCCCCGCCTTCTTCGCATGAAGCAGCGCTTGGTCCGCGCGGGCGAGCAGCTCCTCCGCCGTCTGGCCGTCCCAGGGGAAGGTCGCCAATCCACCGCTCACCGTGAGTTGGCAGGGTCCGAACCGCTTCAACGACGTGAACTCGTGGGCGCTGAGGGCCTCGGTGAAACGGCGGAGCACCACCAGGGCGTCGTCGGGATGTTTGCTGCCCGCCACCCGCGGCCGCTCGGCATCCCAGAACGCCACCGCGAATTCGTCGCCCCCGTACCGGGCCACTAGGTCATGCTCGCGGCAGTGTCGCCTGACCAGCTTGCCCACTACGCGAATGATCTCATCGCCCGCCTCGTGCCCGCAGGTGTCGTTGTAGCGCTTGAAGTCGTCGATGTCGAACAGCAGGAGGGTAACACAGAAACGCTCGCGATCCGCCCGGCCCAGCACGCCCGATAGGAAACGCAATAGAGACCGCCGATTGGGCAGCCCGCTCAACTCGTCGGTCAACGCCAACTCGCGCCAGCGCCGCTGCGCCCCGGCGGCCCTCAACAGCCGGCCGGCCAAATTCGCGTAGTGCCGCAGCTTCTCGGCATCCGCCCGGCTATAGGGCGACCCCGGCCGTAGACCCAGCGAGACCTGGCCCAACAGCTTACCCTCCACTTGGATCGGCTCCACCAGGACCGGATCGGTGCCGACCGCGCCCGCCTCCACCACCGTCCCCTCGACCACCACGCGTACGGCGGCCTGCCCCAGCGCCGCCTGAATCAGTTCCGCCAGACGGGTCAGGAACGTGCGCCCGTCCGCCGGCAAATCGCTTAACAATTCGCCCAAACGGGCCAACTCGTCCATCGTGGCCGACGGCACGATGTCCAACGGAGCGGCCGGCCACCCGTCCACCCGCGCATACCCAAACGCCTCGTCCAACTCAGGCCCCTCGAGCGGACAAATCAGGTAATCGCTCGCGCCCGACGACAAACCGCGGCGGGCCACGGGCTCGGCCTCGGGCGGACAGCACAGGATCACGGGGGTCCGCTCACCGGCGGCTTCGCGCACCCCCGCCAGGGCCTGCTCGAGACGAAACGCAGCGCTGTCCACATAGGCCAGCACCGCCCGGCAGGGATGACGACAGAGGTCGCTGATGCCGGCCAGCGCGCTTGCGGCCACGCCCACCTCCCAATCCGGGTAACGCTCCCGGAGTTGGGTCCGCAACCGTTCATCCCCTCCGATGAGCAGGACCCGCTCCCGCACAGGCGAATGGGCTTCCGGCTGAATCAATCTGCGTCCTCCTCACTGGGGCCATGCTGGGCCGGGCGCGTGCGAAAATCGTCCTTCAGCAACAGCTCCAACTCCTGCGGCGAGAGGAGCGGCGCGTCAAAGAGGGCGGCCTCCGGGTCTTCGTCGCGCTTCGCGGATTCTGCGACACGGTCCCGCGACTCGTGCCCGGGCGGTTCCAGCCTGGTGCCTGGATGCCGCGTCGGTGGCGTGCGTATCGGAGCATCGGCCCCCTTGCGCCAGGGCACCCGAATGCCGGTGGGGGAGGCCGGGGCGGTTGGGTCGGTCGCCTCTGTAGCCGGCTGCTCCACGGACGGCCTTTCCAAAGGCTCGGTGGGTCCGGGTGAAACCGCGGCTGACGCCTCGGAACCGCCGAGTTCCTGGGCGAGCTTCTCAAGCTGCTCAGGGGTGAGCACAGCGCGGGCACCAGCCCGCATCGCCGCATCGAGTTTCTCTGCGGCTTCCGGGCAGCCGCAGGCGTAGACCGGCACACCGCGGTGATAGCGCGTGACCAACTCGAAGAACTCCGATTCGGACGGATCCAGAAAGTCCACGCATACGACGACGGCGGCCGGGTTCACCTTGCCCCGGCCCAACCGGGCCAAGGCCACGTAAACATCGTCCACACGTTCGGAGTGCAGACCCGCTGCTTCGATACGCGCCTCCCACTGCTGCTGTCGCGGATCTCGCGTAACGCCTACCCAAAGAATTGTCAGTGTCGCTTCACTCATCACTGACTGACAAACTACGGCGCCGCCCCTCCCCTCACGGGTTTACCCATTTTAACAGTTTAGGCCATTCGGAGCGTCACGTCAATCGTCTGCACACCGCGTAAAAAAAATACCCGCCAGCTACGCCGCCGGCGGGTGATCAAAACGCGCAACACGTTTTACTCACATATTCAGTCGATGGTCCGGTTCAACTGGAAAAAGCCCATGTCGTGGAGATCGACATCGCCATCTTCGTCGAAGTCTACGCAACGGCACTCCGGATCCACCAATATCCCGGGACCGTGGAAACAGGCTCGAAAATTCTCCATGCCCTCACAACGCTCCACGGGCGAGGCCATCGTTCCACCAAAGGTGGAGATGGCCGTCCCACCGTTGATGAGCACGTCACGGGTCCCGGATCCGGCCCGCCACAACGTGGCCACACCGAAGAACATGGCGATGCACGCCGCCAGTGGCAACCCCACCAATACGTGACGGTACCAACGAGCCCGGCCGATGGAAGCCGACTCCCCCACCAAGGCTTCGACGTCAATGGGCGTCACCCGAAAGACCCCCGCCCGGTCGGCGTCAGCGGCTTCCAGCATCAGGCGGTCGAATTGGCGTTGCTCGTGTGACACATCCGTTCCCCGGGCTTTTTCGCCCTCTCGTCTTAGGAGTCGCCCTCCTCGGGCGGAGGCGCGAAACTTTTCGGGACTTTTTTTTCGAGGCAGATCCTCAACTTGGCGGCGATGACCGACCACCTGGATCGGAGGGTCGATTCGGGCATGCCCAGAGCTTGGGCGGCGAGAATCCAGCGTCCCGCAACGATATGGTCCATTTGTTCGCAAATTCTTTTGTCACCGGAACTTAGCTTAGCCATGCAGTCGCGCAGCGCGAGTACTTCCTCGGCCTGGATAAGAAGCTCAACGCTCGTGGCGGATGGAGCCTCGATGCCATCCAGATCGGCCCCGACACCGGCCCTTTCGCCCCCCAAGGCCGTCTCCGGCCGCCGTTGGGCGTCCGCACATTTGTTCTTGGCAATCTGGATAAGATAGGTCTTAAGATTCTGAAGTGTACGAGAGTGTCCCCGCTGGACCGAACGGACGAAGCCGGTCCACGTCTCGGAGGCCCGGGAGTCGAGGAAGGTCGGATCCTGAACGCACTCGGCCCGGCACAGGCGAAAAACAGCGTAGCGAACCAAGCGGTCGTACCGCTGCATGAGGAGGCGGAGCGCGTCCCCATCGCCGTCGCGCAGCCGTTGGACCAGTTCCGGATCGTCGGAACAGCCTTCAGCCTCTCCCGCCGGCTCGCGCGGTGTTCCGGCGTCGTTTTCCCAGTGGTCCTCCGCCTCGTCACGCTGCATCCGGTCATTATCGCCCGTGCCCAAGGCCGGTCAACGAAACAGACGGGGAGGAACCCTATGAAAACCCTTGACGGCCCCGCAGGGGGTTGGCTAGAATGTGGGTGTAGGTGGGGATGACGTTTGGCGACCCTCAAAACATGGGCGAGGCCAGCCGGCGTTAGAACCGCCTGCCGCGGAGCGGTGAGGCCGCACCGTGTGGGACCGCTGACGACGGTCGGCGGACGGGACAAAGCCCGACGGTCTCGGCCAGAGGCCGATCGGGGAGGCCGGCCCGTTACAAGGGAGGTGATCTGTGGACAATGGTATATGTAGTAGGTGGCTGCCGTAACGCAGCGAACGTGGCTGTGTTATAGCAGCCGCTACGATTGAGGCCCGCCGGTGACAGCGATGTCCCGGCGGGCGCGTTTTTACTCGGGTCTTTGGCTCGAATTACGTGGCCCAACAGGGTAGGCCAACATCGCCGGCCCGGGGAGGGGCTTCGTTTCGGGACTCATCCGGAAGGGCTGCGGCGACGGGCGTTGGGTTGTGCAAACGCTGACCGAGATTCAACTTTCATCGGCGGCGGCGCAAGAACAACACCGGTCTGAGCAAGGGCTTGTAGATGAGGTTCTTATACACGATGCGGCCGACGCGGTAAGCCGCATACCCCAACGGGGCGAACCAGCGCTGATCGAGACACCTGCGCACATAGGGATGGAGTGCAAAATCAATCACCCGGTGGACCCAGCGCGAAGGGAGGCCCGCACCGCGCAGGGCCAAGACGATCCGCAGCCAGATTTCCAAATAGGCGGCGTGGGTGATGTGTTTCTTGCCCGTGTAGACGAGTCGGTACGCTTCCGCGTGTTTTTCGCCAATGATCCCCTCCCGCACGGCCCGCTGATACATGACGCTGCCGGGATAGAACTGCAAGGGAAAAAGACGCAGCTTGGCCGGGCCGCGGTGGTGGTCGGCCGCGAAACGAAGCGTCTCGACCCTGCTCTGCTCGGACTCGAACGGATTGTTGACCAAGTAGTGATACTCTGCCCGCAGGCCGTAACGAGACAGTATGCGGATCGCTTCGGCGACCTGCTCGATCCGGGTGGGGCGCTGGTACAGTTTATATAGGGTGTCTTGAGAACCGCTTTGGATGCCCATACTGATCAACTCGATGGGCAAGCTCGACAGGGCCCGGATTTTGGCTTCGGTCACGGTATTGGGGAAAGCGTCGATTTCCAGCGGGAGGTTGACCCGTTTCCGGTAAGCTTCCGCGAATGCCGCCACCTCGGCCTCGCTGCGGATCAGGAAGAGATCGTCAACGAGGTTCACTGCTTCGATCATTGGGTAGCGGGTGCGCATCTGCTCGATCTCGGCGAGAACGCTTTCCGTACCGCGCTTGCGGACCCAGTAGCGCGCGTAACCCGCATCCCGGTAGATACGCAATTGGGTGGCATTGTTGCAGAAAGAACAGCAGAACGGGCATCCCCGCGTGGAGGAGAGCCGGTAGCGACGCAACGTCCCCCGCAGAAACCTGGGATCCGCCGGCGCCAGGCGCCCCTTGTGGACCACCCAATGACCTGCCAAGTCGTAGTCCGGGAACGGATAAGCGTCCAGATCGTCGGCCAGAGGGTATACCGGGTTCTGGACGAGTTCGCCATGGCGAAGGTAGGCGAAGCCGCGCGTCCCGGCGGGGTCGCGGCCGGTCTCCAGGGCGTCGAGAAACTCGACCATGGCCTTCTCGCCCTCCCCCACGCAGATGTAGTCAGCCACTTCGGCCGACTGCTGCGGGGCGACCGTGGGATGCGTGCCGCCCCAGAGGATGGGCGCTCGGACGCCGCCTTTGCGGAGCACTTCGGTCAACTCGCAGGAGCGGAAGAAGGAGTTGGTCATCAAGCTCAGGCCGATCACGTCCGCGTCGCGACAGCGTTCGACGTAGTCACTCCGCAGGGCGGGCGAGAGGGTGTCGGCCGTATCCCGTTGGGAACTCATGAACAGGCAGGTCACGGTGTGCCCGGCGCGCTTGAGAAACGCGGAGATGTAGCGCATGCCCAAGGCCACGGGGTACAAGTAGGTGGACACCAATACCACGTGCATCCGTAATGTCCTCGAGCACCTCAGCCCTGCTGCGCCGCCGAACTGCTCTGATATCAGAATACGCCAACCCGCAGCCCTGGGCGAGTCCTCCGGGCAAGATTTCCCGGCGGCTTTCTTGCCCTTCACGGCGTCCGGCGGCCAACGCACAGGGCGGGGGGAGAGCGGCTGGGAACCTCCCTTGGCGGCCTGCCGGTGACGGGGCTTACATGGTCCGCGAGCGCGGACCCTACCCTCCTGAGCCCGATTCGCGGGTACGGGGCCACCACCGCCCAGGTCAACGAGGGCAGCGGCGTCATGCGTTACCGCTTCGTGGCGACGAGGATGAGATCCATCGAAGTGGCGGGATTGAAGGGGGAGCGGTCGTAGGCGCCGAAGCGCTGGTCGAGGCGCAGACCGGCCTGGGCGCACCAGGCGTCCAGTTCCTCAGGGCGGATGGGGTAGAGTCGGCCGCTGTGGGCATGTTGGCACCAGCGATCCTGCTTGTAGAGAGTAAGGTTGGTGATTTCGACCGCGTCCTCGACGAAGTGGAAGACGCGGGTGGAGACGTACTCGACGCCCTCGTGCAACACGACGCGCGGGCCGCGGACACAAGGCGATTCCCGGCGCATCGGCGTAAAGTTCAGGATTTGCACGAAGAATCTCCCGCCCGGACGGAGGGCGGCGGCGAAATGCTGCACCGCCCGCCGGGCGGCCCCGGCGTCGGCACAGGCCGCCAGGGCGTTGCCGATGCAATAGATGCCGTCGAACGGTCCCGGGGCACGCTGGGGCACATCATCGTAGGTGCCCTGGACACAGTCGATCCGAACGCCCGCGCTCCGGGCGTGCTCGCGGGCCAGGACCAGCATGTCCGTGTCGGGGTCGAGACCGGTCGTACGGTAGCCGAGCCCGGCGAGTTCCACCGTCTGCCGCCCGGTGCCGCAGCCGGCGTCGAGCAGACCCGCGTCGCCCGGAGGACCGAAGACCTCACGCAGCATGGGGATCTCGCGCCCCAACCGCGCCGGCCAGTCAATGCTCAGGTCATACCAGGCGGCGGAATGGAAGAAAGTGTCAGACGAGGACATCGGGCTTCCCGTCATAGCAGTAAACGGCCACGAAAGCACAAAGGCACAAAGAGAAAATCGAAAATGGGAGAAGCATGGGGACCACACCCGTCAAAAAACGCGTTTCGAGTCCAAGAGGATGCAGATCGGACCGTCGTTAACGCTGCTGACTTTCATATAGGCGCGGAAGACGCCGCGCTGGACGTCGATCCCGGTGGCGGCCAGTACGTCGCAGAACTGGTCATACAGGACGGCGGCTTTCTCGGGGGGAGCGGCATCAGTGTACGACGGCCGGCGGCCCTTACGCGCGTCACCGCAGACGGAGAAGGCGCTCACCACCAGGACGGCCCCGCCGACTTCGCCCACGTCCAGGTTCATCTTGCCGTCCGCATCCTCGAAGACGCGCAGGTGCCGGACCTTGTCCGCCAGATAGGCCAGGTCGGAAGCCTGGTCCGCGGCGTCCACGCCTAGATAGACCAGCAGACCCGGCCCGATCTTGCCGGTGCACTGATTGTCCACCACCACCGCCGCCGCGGCCACCCGTTGAACCACCACACGCATGATTAAACACCAACGACCACGAATACAAACATACTCAACAATACCAGCAGGCTGAGAACATAAAACGCTACTGGATGCCAGGTGCTCATCTGATCCGGCCGCGCCGGGACCGTGGGTGGGGATATCTGACCAGCCGACCGGGCACAGCGCAGCAAGGCCAGCAACAACACCAGATGGGCCGCAATCCCGG